>CAYYOX010000106.1:0-14184 GCA_964473065.1 uncultured Planctomycetaceae bacterium
TATGTAGAAGGGTGCGGGTGGATGGGGGGGGCCGAAGTGAGGATGGATTTGGATAAGGAGGGGCAGTTCGGTTGGTACTGCGGACAGCACGCCTGGATCCACTATGCCCAACTCAGCGCCGAGCCGACCGACCGGCGCCGATTGCTGGTCGCCAAGGGTGCAGCACCATGGCCCGGGTACGAACCCGTGTTTCGCTGGGGTGACGGAGTGACGCTCTATTGCAGCGACCCGCAATGGCTTGCCTGGGCCCGGCGTCAGCAACCGCCCACTGGCTTGGACCGCTGTGGGCCGATATTTCAGCCGATCGCGGTCGGGCCCTTTCACCGAGAACAAAAGTGATTGAAGCAACGATGGACGAAGCGGAAAAGAGACAAGTCGTCAGGCGGATTGTCGCCGCCTATGGCACGCCACTGGTGCGGCTGTATAGCCGGATTCGGTTCCTGATCTTGCACGCTGAGTTTCTCGATGAGATGGGGCAGTATCTGCCGGAGTCGGGTCTGGTGTTGGATATCGGGTGCGGGTACGGGCTTTCGGCGCTGTATTTTGCCACGCAGTTTCCCCAGTTGAAGATTCGCGGCATGGACGTGAACCCCCGGCGGATCAAGATGGCCCAAGAGGCGGCGGCTCGACTGGGGCTTGAAAACGTCGAGTTTCACGCCCAGGATGCGGCCGAGTTCGTTTGCGACGAGACGATCGAAGGGGCCTATATGCTCGACCTGATCCATCACGTTCGGCAAGAGTCGGTGCGTCACTTGTTCGAGCCGATTGCCCGGCACATGTCCCCCGGCCGGCGATTGGTGGTCAAGGACATCGAGCCCCGCCCGCTGCACCGGCTGGCCTACGTTTGGCTGATGGACAAGATGATGGACTATCGGGCGCCGTTGCACTATTGGTCGTCGCCGGCCGTGCAAGAGTTGCTGCGATCACTGGGGTTCGATGTCTATCGGCACAGCGTGTTGGATCACCTGCCGTCGCCGCACGTGGTTTATATTGCGGTGAAGAAGGAGGGAAGTAGTGGTTAGTGGTCAGTGGATAGTGGTTAGTTACGAGTCCAGTTCAGGGTAAAATAGCGCGAACTGTCCGGGCGTGGTCGCTTCAGCGACCATGGGCCTACCTTAGATCTTTCCACTTGCAAAACCGCCGGCGGCGGCGCTACATGGCTTGAGTTAGAGATCGTGCGGTCATTCTCAGGCGGGCCAGGCCTTTGAGATCTTGCAAGATGGTGGCCGGGATGTTGACCCGGCTGTCGGCGTCTTCCTCCCATTGAATGGGAATGCTGTGGACGGTCATCTTTGCATATTCGGCTAAGACCAACAGTTCGGTATCGAAGAACCAGTGCTGGTTCTTCACCAACGGCAGGAGCTTTCGGATCGCCGCGATGCGAACGCCCTTGAATCCGCACTGGGCGTCATCGAAGGTTTTTGTGCCAAGGGTCCAGCGAATCAGGCGATTGTAGCCGCGCGAGAGGACATCGCGTTTCAGGCAGCGGGTGGTGCTTGCGTCGCCGTGCAATCGTGAACCGGTCACGAGGTCACTCCCGCCGCGGAGCAACTCAACCACTTTCGGCACGGCGGCCAGATCTGTTGAGAGGTCGACGTCCATGTAGATCGAGAATTTAGCGTCCGTCTCGGTCCACGCCATGCGCAGGGCTCGACCTCGCCCTTTTTCGGATAAGTGCAAGATCCGCACGTACTCTAGTTGCTCTGCCAACCGGTTGGCCAGTTCGGTCGTGCCGTCGGTCGAACCGTTGTCGGCAATGAGGATTCGCCATGGGAAATCGGCCGTCGCCGACATGGTCGCCGCCAGTCGGTCCACCGATTGCTCTAAAACATGAGCCTCGTTGTAGACCGGCAGCACTAGATCGACCAGGCCTGTTTCAGATACCCCTCGGCGATCATCACCCGCGGTGAGGCCTGTTTCGGACATCAGTCGTCGATCCTCGCCAACGGTCGGTCGCAGTCGTCCCATCGTTTCGTCAGCAGGGCCACCATGCGGACGTCGGTGATTGCATAGAAGGTATGGGGAACGGATCGCGGGAAGTACACACAATCGCCGGCTGCCATCTTCAATTGGTGCTCTTGCCCGTCGTCACCCTTTTCGACGTAAATGCCGTGTCCCTCGGTCAGCAGCACGTATTCGTCGAATTCCTCGTGGTAGTGGAACCCGCGCGACTTGCCGGCCGTGGTGAAGATCAAGCTGAACTCGGCGACGGGTAAATCGACCGGGAGAAAGGTAAAGATCCCACCGCGCTGGTCCTTGACTGTGGCCAGATTGCATTGGGGCGTGAGTTTTTTCATCCGCATGGGCATCCGACTACTCCTTGCGAGAAAGTTCCCAGGAGGCTACTGAATCAAGGCCGTCAGTTTTTCGTGGAAGGGAAGTTCGAGCAACTGCAGCATGTCGCGAGCCAACCCCAAGTCGATCGCCTCTTGCATCGCCTTGCCGGCTGCTTCCCGATCGCCTTTCTGTAAATAGGCTTGGGCCCGATGGAAGACGCGCACGGGCGTGGCCCTGTCGTTGATAGCCGTTTTCAGGTCAGCCAGGGCCTCGTCAGGTTTTCCGCGTGCCATGTGCACACTCGCCCGGGAGTCGAGTATCCCGGCAATCGGTCCGGCCAGTTCGATCGCCTGATTGATCAACTCCAGCGCTTCATCGAGCTTGATTCCCCGAAGTGCCAAGAGCAGAGCCAGGTTGTTCATCGTGGTCGTATCTTCCTTGTGGTTTTGGAGATACTCCCTATAGAGTTGCTCGGCCTCGTCGTATTGCTCTTGAGCGATCTTCGTGTCGGCCAGGACGATCGCCAGAGACACGGACCCGGGATGCAGTTCCCTAGCCGCTTTGACGATCTTTTCACCGCGCTGAATCTGTTGCTTTGTGGCGTCAGAGTGCGTCAGAACGATACGGCAGGTCTGCGCCAGGGCGCCCGGGTTGGCGCTCTTCTGCATCACTTCCATGATATCCAGCGCGTCGTTAAGCCGTCCGCGTCGGGCGAGAAATGAGGCAAGATACAATCCTTGCGGCGGGTTGGATCGGACGTATCTTCGATAGAGCGTTTCGGCCAGCATGGCAAACTGACGCTTCAAGTCATCCTGCTCGGGATCATCGAGTTTGGGAAGGTACCACTCCAGACTGTTGGCTACCAAATACATGCGGGTGGCCTCGTTGGCCGGCTGGGCATCGGACTTGCTGACGAAACCTCGCAGTAAATCGAAAGCTTCTTTATAACGCCCTCGACCGAACAACCATCTTGCCCTTAACGAGATCGTGCCAAACTGATTGGGGGCACTTCGCTGAAGAGTCCGGATCCACAGGTCCGCGCTATCGAGTTCGTCGCGATCGAGCAGCCACCCGACGTATGTTGCCGTGTAGCTCGGTTGGTCGTTGTGCTCGCTTAGCAATCGCAGCATCTGATCGTTCGCTTTTTGCCAGTCACCCTGATCGTGGTATAGCTGGGCCAATCGAAACGCCTGCTTGGCCGTGGGATTATTCACGCTCTGTAACGTCTTGATGGCCGCTTCGCGCTGGAGTCGGGCGGGAGATGTCCCTTGCAGTTGGGCAAGGAAATTCAAATCCGACGTCGACGTAGGCGAGAGTTTCAGGTTCTCTTGGATGAGCTTGAGGGCCTTTTGGCGGCTGGGGAAGTCCCCCTTCCGAGCAATCATCCGCGCCAACTCGCGACGCGCCCAAAGTTGGTCGGCCAAAGGCGCCTTCAGATCGCCCGATAGAATGCGGTTGATTTGCTTCCTGGCCGATGCATTGTCCTTCGTCCGCAGGTAAAACTGAATCGCCGCGCGTATGGCATCCAAGTCCTCGGGACCTGCTTGAAGGGCTTTGGCAAACTCCGCTGCCGCCTGCTCGTCTTGCTCCATGGCCATATAGCAACGAGCCAAAGCCAGCGGCAACACGTCTGCCGAGAGCTTCTCGCGAGCCTGGGCGACGGCCTTCTGGGCCTCTTCGGTCTGCTTCAGGGGTCCAAAGAACTGCACCAGCGCAACCCACGTTTCCGGCACGTCATCGGCCAATTCGACGGCCTTCTGCAGCGACGCATGGGCGTTCTTCAGGTAGGTTCGCGCTTCGTCAACCTGACGCGCGCCGGCCGCTTCTCGGGCCTTGGCTTGCAACAATTGCCCAAGGAAGACGTGATCACGATAGTCCTCGCTCTTGGGGACGATCTTCTCGGCAAGCTGCAAAGCTTCCTCCAGTTCACCGACTTGCCGCGCCAACCGCATGTCGAGGTTGTCCAGCCGGGGGATGCGGACCTTCGCCTTGCGAATGGTGTCGCGCGCTTCGGCGTAACGCCCGCCTTGCGCCAAAAATTGAGCCGCCCGGTGGATCGCGGCCGGATTCCGCTCGCCCATGTCGATCGCCTGGAGGTAATGTTTCAACGCGGCAGCGAATTCTCCCCTCTGGTCGTGAATCCCGGCCATCAACAGCGGAATCCGCGACCAGGAGGGCCGTTCCTTTTCGGCTTCGATCAAATGCTCCAAGGCCTGATCGAGGCGCGCATCGTCGGCGTCCTTAACTTGCAGCGAAAGCCGCGCGGCCTGACCGAAATGCCAATGAGGACCTTGGCCTTCGATCGTCTCGATCTTCTGCAAGGCCTCATCCATTCCCGACGCGTCTTTCGAGCGAAACGCGTTCTCGAATAGCACCGAGATAATCTGCAGGTTATTGGGGCGTTTCTCAGCCAATGAATTGCAGAGTTCCTTAGCTTGCTCGTAGTCGCCGATTTGAGTGGCCACCGAGAGCAGTCCCTCCCAAAGCCGCAACTGGTCGTTCTCTTCGAACTGATCGGCATCTTGGGCCAGTTTTGCGGTTTCCTCCGCCGCCTCCGCCCCATAACGGGCGGCCAGGTATCCGGCCCGGGCCAGCCGCAAGCGAACGTGGTCGCCAAGCTGTTGGTCTCCCTGCTGCAACAAGAGTTCGACCTGCTGCCAAATCTCCTCTTGTCGGGCCAATCTGGCCAATCCGACCACGAGACTGATCTGCTCCGCCTCCTTGAAGTGGCCCGTATTCCCGGCCAATTGCTTCATCCGATCGGCGGCAGCCTGCTTGTAGCGGCGCACCAGGTATTGCCCCCGGGCCAGCCGCAAGACCAGCGTGTCTCCGAAGTTCTGCTTGGCTTCGTCAAGGAGCACCTCGGCCTGTTTCCAGTCTTCTTCCTTCTCGGCCAGCGAGGCAAGAGCCAACACGAAACGGATGTCTTCGGGGTACTTCTTTTGGGCGCGCTCGAGGAACTGGATCGCGCGAGAAACGCGGCCTTGCGAGGCAAGTACCTCCGCACTCATGATAATCACCTTGGAGGATTCCGGATTCATGGAAGCGGCCCGACGCAGCGTCTGCTCCACCTCGGTCCAATCCTGCTGAGCTTCATCCTGACGCAAAGTCTTGGCGATCATGATGCGGGCCGCATTGAGCAATCCCTCAAAGCCGAGGTTCCTGAACTGGTCGATTGCCTGGTCGGTTTGCCCGGCGCGTCCGAGCACCGCAGCCAAGGCCGCTCGGGCTTGGGAAAAGCGAGGGTTGACGACCAGCGCTCTTTCGAAGGCCAATTGGGCCTTGTCGGGATTGCTCAGCCGCCGATAGCACTGGCCCGTCAGGAACTCCGCTTGGGCCAACAACCGCGGCCGATCGGACAACGCCGAGCGCACTTCCGTGAAACCGTTCGCCGCCTCGCGCCACTGGCGCTCGGCAAACGCAATCCGAGCCTTCAAGTAATTGGCGGCAGCCGCGGCGGGTGGGACCTCTCGCGTGCCGCCGGTTTTCGTCGCTGCCAAGTCGTCAACTACTTGCTTCGCCTCCTCCAGATCCCGGGCGTCGATCAACAGAGTGGCCAACTGCCAAAGCAGATCCGGAGCATCTTCAATGGCTTCAAGTCCTCGCCGCAAGGCGGCAATCGCCTGCTCGCGATCACCCAACTGCAACTCAACCCGTGAAAGCATGCCGTGCATTCGCGCGCTGGTCGGGTAGAGTTCGAGCCCCTGTTGAATGATTTCCCGAGCCCGATCGAATTCTTCATTAAACAGCACGTAACGCACGACCAGCAGCAACGCATCACGATCATTGTTTTCCAATTGCGCGGAACGTCTTTCCACCATGCGTTCCACTACGTCCGCCAGCACGGCATCCATCGTGCCTTCCGGTATCGAAGCCAAGTTGCAGCTTACCAATTGGCTGTCGCGCAGCGCGCGCCGGACCGCCGTCACTAACGCATTGTGCTTTGCCGCGAGTCGTCGGGCGTCCTTGTCATCGGCCGGCAAACCAAGGCCCTTCACAGCATCGCCCAATGCATTCTCAATCTCGGTGCGATTGGCCGTAAGTCGCAAATCGCTGGCAGGCAGTTTCTCCAGCGCTCGCCCAATGGCGTCCGCCAACACACCGCGCTCTTGCGCCGTTGCCAAGACCTCGCGGTCTTCCGCCGCCAGCCGACGCGCCGTCTCGGCGTGGGTCATCACGTCGTCTAGAACCACGTCTCTTAGCGACTCCGCTACGAATTGTCCGTCGCCGAGATTCTGCAGCGCAGATTGCATCGCTGCAACCAGGACTCCGTGTTTCGAGGCCAATTGCAAAGTGGCCATGTCCTCCGCGCTCAACTCGTCTTCCAGAGCCCCCAACGTTTCGTCGCGAGCCTTGGTCAAGGCCTCGGGCGATGCTGCCGATACTTTCACTGAGCTGATCGAGTTCATCAGCAGCGTATCGGGGTCGTCCAACGGTAGTTCGCTGTCGTATACGCTTAGCGCCCGTTTTACCGCATCGACCAGCACCAATTGTTTCTCGCTCAGCGAGATCCTCTCGGGATCCTCTTCGGAAAGCTCCAAACCTTCAATCGTCTCGTTAACCGAGCCGCCGAGTGTGCTGGGAACAATCCTCTTGAGCATGAGCGGATGTAGCCTTATTGTATCCAACGAGTTAAGACCAGCCAGACCCATCAGGTATCGCCCAAAGGATAGGTGAGCCAACGAGGAATCGGGATTGGCCTCGACCATTTTCTCCATCCAGATGTCTGCTTCTTCGGGCCGGTTCAAGCGACTCTCGCTGGATAAGATCCTCGCCAACAATAAGTAGGTCTCCAGCAGATCCGGCGCCAGTTCAATCGCTTGGCTCAGCGACGTAACGGCCTCTTCGTCCCGGCGAAGCTTCTCGTGGCAGTTCCCCAACAAGAGCATCAATTCGCCATCGTTGGGTAGCGTCTCGGAAAAACCTTCCAGATGCTCGATGGCGTCGGAGTATCGTCTGAAAGTGAGCGTCAGATTGACGGCCTTCCGCCGCGAGTCCGAACGGTCGGCATCCAGACGCAACACGCGTTCCAACGACGCAAGCGACCACGTGTTCGCGCGACTCGACTCTCCGTAGGTCTTCTGTCGGACCACCCGCGAATCTTCGGGATCCATCGTTTCGAGGATCGCTTGGGCAAGGCCTGCCTGAAGGAAAGCGAGTTTCTCCCACGCATCGGCGTTTTCACGGTTGAGATTGACAAACCACCCATATTGTTCGACGGCGTCTTCATACTCGGTTCGGGCTTGCTCGAAATCCTCGCTTTCACTATATGTTCGCGCGCGCATTTCCGCTTGGCACGCCTGCTCCAAGAAGAAGTCCGCATTCCCTCGCATCTGGAAAAAGTGCAGCCCGACAACTCCACCGCCGAGAACCACGGCCGCAATGACAAGGATGATTACCAGGCGAACGTTCAGAGTCTTCATGAAAATGCCTCACGGTACTGAGCATGCGCACCTGCAATAGTGCAACGAATACCCCTAAGTGATTGACGACCCTCGAGCCGACCAGGGCGGCCGAAAGATGATAGAGAACGATTTCAGGGACGTTTCCTGGCAATACGGCCTATAACAACGCCGCGTTATGACTTTTCGGAATCCCCACTCGACCAGAAACAACAATCCGCCAAAATACCCATTATATCATCAATTAGGAGGGGAACCAGTCTCGACACGCTCTTTCGGGTCAAGTTAACCACCATGTTCAGGTGGTTTATCCGCCGTGGGGGACGCCTCGGACGTGGAGATAATCATCGCAAAAACCCGCCACCCGGCAAATCCCGTCCCGATACCCAATAAATCTTGGAACCAATCGCCCCACTCACAACTCCTCCAACCCAGCAGGCCTTGCACAAACTCTGTCGCCGTGGCGTACAAGATTAGCAAGACGAGAACTCTCCAGCTAGACGCCGGCCACCGGGCAGCCACGGCTAGCCAAGCCAGCAGAAAGAAGCTGATAAAGTGGGCAAACTGCTCCAAGAGCGTGGGAGGAGCCACATAGTTCTTTGGATCGTCAATCAGCAGCAACACCGTCAGCGCGATCAAGTAGCCGACGAAGGCCGTTCTTGGCAGTACGCTAAGAATTGCTTTTCGGTTCACTGGCGCCCAGTCGTCTCTCAGGAATTAAACGTCTGCCAGGGGATTATGACAAAAAAACGGCAAACCCACAAGGCGTGGACTTGCCGTAGATGATCATGATACCGTCACTTGAGGCTTATGCAACGGTGTGAAATTGTTAACGTCGGCCGATTCGCTACGATCTCTGTTTTCGGCGCCGGGACAACGCGACCAGCAGGCAGGTCGCCAGGCCGGAAAGCAACGCCAGCGACGATGGCTCGGGAACAACGATCGAATCCAATTTGAAATCAATATTCGGAATGGGTGTCTCGAGATCGTTGATGCCGAACTCGAGGCTGTCGACGCTGGCGAACACGCCCGCGGTAAATCTGGAGTCGCCGAAATCAACGAAGAAGTCGAACTCGTTGCCCGCGGGGTCCTCGGGAATGCCGAACTCGACCGGCGCCTCGCCGTTTACCGAGACTTTCAAGCTCAAGTCCGGGGCCCCCGGGCCTCCTTTGTCGAGCGTGACGAAATGCAGCGTGATTCCGAGGTTCGCGCCGCCATCGGTAAGATCGATTCCTCCCAGGCCGCCGGAGTTTACCAAGCCTCCCGAGTCGTCGTCATCGCCGTCATACTGAAGGATCAAGCGCGTGCCAGGTTCGTGGGTGTTCAACTGCAGAGCGCCCATGCCGTAGACCGGCTCGTAGCCGATGATGCCGGAAGCAGAGATGGGAGTTGGAATACCAGCTACCTCAATCAGGACATCGCGTTCTGAACCGATGACCTCAGTCAACCCGGGATGCTCGAAGAGCTTCGGGTTTGGACCGCCGGGAGAGGGCCCTTGCATAAAGAATGCATCGCCCGAGCTTGGCTCATTGAAAGAGTCAATCACAATTTGGCCTCCATTCGCGATGGGCGTCATAACCAACGCGCAAAGGATAGCCGAGAGCCCGACCGTAGTCGGCCCTCTAAATAAGTTGTCATGACGCACCGCTGCCTCCTTAGGCTAATCAGCCCTGTTAGAACGACCTGTGGTGTCAAAAAACCAAAATGAACTAAACAACCCTCAGTCTTCGCAAAGGAGGAATTGTTACTACAACCAATTTACTCCGTTGTGCTTACCCGCCCGTGCCCGAACTCGAAAACAACCGAGAACCACGACATCGACTGGCCGGTAACCTCTCGTGCTGCCACTCGCTCAATCCAGCGAAACCGAAACAATCATTCTAATCGCAATTGGCAAACTTCCCTCATCTTACTACAAATCCTGTTTTTGTCAATGATTTGCTATCCGTAACCTGCGTTTTTTGGAAAGAAATTCGGAATATCTCGAAATAACCGGTTTAACGCACAAGAACACGGCACATGACTGGTTACATGCCACCCAAACTACGCGGATGACACCCGATAATTCGACTCACATACCACACCTACAGCCGGTGCCTGTATACCCGTACGTCGTAAACACCGCCCATTAGGCGAGCGGCAGATGAGAATTTACCCAGTGTGCGAGGATGTGAGCGGTGGGTAAATTCTCATCCGCCGCTCGCCTTACGCGAAATCGGCTGGAGTCGCCTCCTACAATAACCTCAGTTTTTGGCCGTGCCGAGTATAGTTCTATCCGCCCGCATGTAGGTCTGTGCGACATTGACTTCGACGCCTTACTTCGCTAGAGTACCGCGTCGCTGGGTAGCCTTGGAACGATTTTTGGCAGGATGCCATGAGTGCGATCTTGAAAGACAGGCCGTCGCGGGATGGGTCGCTTAAGACTCAGTGGCGAGGATTGCCCCCTCGCATGAGGGCGATTTATATCACCACGCCGCGACGAACCGGGGGCTGGCTGGCTGAAGCCTTGGCCGCCGACAGTGCCTCGAAAGTCGAGTTGGAAGAAGCCCAAGGCACCGTCGCCGGCATGGCCCGACTGCGTGACGAGGTCTTCGACGCCGTGTTGGTCAGCCACGAGCCGGGTGAACTCGACGCGCTGGATCTGGTCGAAGGCTCGCGGGCCGGCGGGGCCGACGGGCCGATCATCGTGCTGGGGATCCAGAGCGAACAGGAGATGGCCGCACTATGTTATGAGGCCGGCGCCGATGGCTACCTGTGCGTCCACACTACGACCACGCGGAATCTGATTTGGGTCATCGCCCGGGCGATCGAGCGACATCACCTCCTGCGTGAGAACCACCGTTTGGATCTGGCCGAGAAGGCCCGGCTGCAACGCGAGCACGACGAGGCCGATCGGCTGTTGCAACAACAGCGCGCGATGCTCGGCGAGTTGGAGTCCCTTCGAGGGCGTTGGCCGGATGAAGCGACGTCGGAAGAGTCGGCCGCCGCGCCGACCTTGCCGGATTTGCCCAAGGAACTGGTCGCGCATTACCGCGAGTTGCTGCGGACCTATGTCATCATGGGCTCGGGAAATCTGGCTGGCGAGTTGAAGTGCTTGGCCGACTTGCTGATTACCGCCGGGCTGAGTGCACAACAAACGCTGCAACTCCATTTGCTGGTGCTCGAAGAGTTGGTTCGCGGGCTGGGCGCCCGAAGCACGCGACACGTAATGACCCGGGCTGATCTTCTGGTCCTGGAAGTGATGATCCATTTGGCCGAAGGCTATCGGCGTTTGTACCAGGAGCGCATTCACCCGCCGCTGCAACGGATGTTGCCCGGCTTCGATTGAGACGACCATGACAAGAGCTTCCCGCGACGCCCAGCCAACACCCCGCATCCTGATCGTGCGGCTCAGCGCGATCGGCGACGTAGTTCAGTGCATGCCTGTGGCCTGCGCCTTGCGAGAGCGGTTTCCCAACGCGATGTTGACCTGGGCCGTGGAACGGACGGCTGCCTGCTTGCTGCAGGGGCATCCGGCCTTGGACGAACTGATCGTGTTGCCCCGCGGGTGGCTGAAGTCGCCGAAGACGGTCTGGCAATTGCGGCGCCGGCTCCGTCGAATGAAGTTCGACACGACTATCGAGGCCCAAGGCCTAACCAAAGCGGCCGTGGTGGCCCGGCTGTCGGGGGCCAAACGGCGTTTGGGGTTCGGCGATCCCTGGGGTCGGGAATTGAGCCCTTGGCTGAATAACGAACTAGTCGACACGCCCGGCATCCACGTGGTCGATCGCAATCTGCGCCTGCTAAAACCGCTGGGAATCGACCGCCCAACGGTCCGTTTCGAGGTTCCCGAGCAACAATCCGATCGGGCCGCGGCCGAAGAGATGGTCCGTCAGGCCGGACTTCAGGACGGTTTTGCAATGATCAACTCTGGCGCCGGGTGGCCGTCGAAGCTCTGGCCCAACGAGCGATACTCGGCGGTTGCTTCTTACTTGGGGCGAAGTTGCGGGCTGCCTAGTTTGGTTGTCTACGGCGGTCGAGACGAGCGATTGGCGGCCGAACAGATTGTGGCCCATTCGGAAGGTCACGCCCAATTGGCCCTCTCGACCACATTGCCCCAGTTAGCGTCATTGGCACGCAAGTCGCGGTTGTTCATCGGGTCGGATACCGGTCCGTTACACCTGGCAGCCGCTACGGGAACGCCCTGCGTAGGTCTCTACGGTCCCTGGCCAGCCAAGAAACACGGCCCCTACGGCCCGCAGCATATTGCCTTGCAAAAGATGTTTTTCGAAGGCCCTACCCGCCAGCGACGTCACGCCTCGCCGAAGTACATGGAAGCCATCAGCATCGACGATGTGTGCGAAGCGTGCGATCAGATTCTCCGCCGCAAAGGTCGCGACGCCGCGTAGTGCAACCCCTACAAAGCCGCGACCGTTGGTCGCGCCACAAACACTGCCGGGGAAACTAGGTGTCAGAAAAACCAGGGGGCAGGCCGGTATTAGGTACTAAGGCAACTCGCAGGAAACAACATACTGACAGCCGGTCCCCTTTTTCCTCCAGGGTTCAGTGCTTGAATTCAAACTCTGTCCCGGGATTCTGAACCCTGAACCCCCGCCTTTCTCATTTTCCTCCTTTCCCATTTTTCCTCACTTCGTCTAGATCCCCATGGCACACTGGGCGGAAAACTGGCACAATGTGGGTTCCTGCCCTACCGACCGACGGACCGTTGAGCTATGAAACTTGCCTATCTTGACTGTGCTAGCGGCGCCAGCGGCGACATGATGCTCGGTGCGCTGGTCGATGCGGGCGTGCCGCTGGAGCAACTCAACGCGGCAGTCGAATCGCTCGGGCTGCCCGGCTGCCGGCTGCAGAGCGAGGAAGTCAAAAAGAAGGGATTCCGTGCGACGCAGGTCACGGTGGTCTATCAGCCGGAACACGTTCACCGTCGGCTGGGTGATATTCGCGAGATGATCGACCGTGGCCAACTTTCCGAGAAACAGAAGTCGTTGGCCGGTCGCATTTTCACCCGATTGGCCGAGGCCGAGGCCAAGGTACACGGCGTGGGCGTCGACGAGGTCCATTTTCACGAGGTCGGGGCGGCCGACTCGATTGCCGATATTGTCGGATCGGCTGTCGGCTGGGACCTGTTGGGGGTCGATCGGATCGTGGCCTCGGAGGTTCCGACCGGCACCGGCAAGGTGAAGATTGCCCATGGGCTGTGCAGCATCCCGGCCCCAGCCACTGCCGAGTTGCTGCTGGGGATCCCCTTGGCCGAATCGGCCGTGCGTTGCGAACTGACCACGCCGACCGGGGCCGCCATCCTGGCCACGCTGGTCGACGCGTTCGGTCCCTTGCCGGCAATGCGGATCGAGCGAATCGGGCTGGGGGCCGGCCAGCGTGATTTGGACGAACAACCGAACGTCTTGCGGTTGATCGTCGGTCAAGCCGAGGCCGAGCAGACGCCCGAGCAAGTGTGCGTGTTGGAAACCAACCTGGACGACATCAGCGGCGAGATGATAGGCTATTGCACCTCGCGGCTCTGGGAGGCCGGTGCTCTGGACGTGTATACTACGGGCATCCAGATGAAGAAGAATCGGCCCGGGGTGACGCTCTCGGTGCTTTGCCGGCCGGAAGGCGTCGAGCCGATCGAGGCCATTTTGTTTACCGAAACGACCACCCTGGGCGTGCGACGCTGGACGGTCGGCCGCAAGGTCCTTTCGCGACAACCGCACGTGGTCCAGACGCCATGGGGGCCCGTCGATGGCAAGGTCGGCTGGCTTCAGAGCGATACGCCCCGGTTTGCGGCAGAGTTCGAGTCGTGTCGCAAGATTGCCGCGAAGAATAACGTGCCGTTGCAGGCGGTTTACGAAGCGGCGCAGAAGGCGTTTGATCCTGCGGAGGTTGATCGGAAGTAGAGAGTGGAGAGTGGTTCGTTGCAAAGCCGCAAGCGGCTGTTGGTTCCCTAGCCCCTGATTGTCATGTCCCTTTTGTTTGCCCAATTTGGACCCACGACTATCGTCATCCCGTTGGCGTTGGTGGTGCTGACCGGCTGGATGTTGATGAGGACCTACAGAAGACTCGCACGGCAGCGAAAAATGGAGAATCGGCCGTTGTGGCCAAAGCGGTCCGATCTGGGGCATCACGTCGAAGGGCCGCCGGAAGAAGCCGCTTGGGAAGTGCGGATGTACGAGTTGGCTCGCGACCTGTCGGCCCAATCGGATAGCAAGATGCGAGCCCTGCAAGCGTTGATCGCCGACGCCGATCGGGCGGCCGCCCGACTGGAAGCCGCCTCGGCCAACAAGCCCCAGTCGCCTCCCACGAAGGTTCCTACTTCACAGCAGAGCGAAGAGATTCACACGCTGGCCGACTACGGTTTCCCGTCCGCCGAGATTGCTAATCGATTGGGCGTCCCGGTCGGAGAAGTGCAGCGGATTCTCGGGCTGCGAGAGAAGGCATGATTTCGCGAGAAATCGTTTAGCCGCCGCGGCCACGCGGTGTTAGACGGTTAACCCGGCGTGGCCGCCTG
>CAYYOX010000107.1:0-14163 GCA_964473065.1 uncultured Planctomycetaceae bacterium
ACCCCTTGACAAGATCCGTCCGCTCGCTTTAGAATCGACGGTTAACCCGGCGTGGCCGCCTGGGGCTAAACAGATTCCAACCAACCCGTAACACGAAAAAAGGACATCGAACCATGAACCGCAGAATCAAGCGTCGAGATTTCATTCGCACGAGCGTTGCCACGGCCGGGGCTGTTGCCGTGGGACTGCGCGGCAATTTCGTGGCCGCGGCCGACGATCAGGAAGCCATCAAGAAGACGGCCAGTTACAATCCCGAAATGGAGTACCGTCGACTCGGCAGCACGGGCATGTGGGTCTCGGCCGTCTGCTTAGGCGGTCACTTCAAGCGGGTCGCCGAGGTCACGGGCCAGCAGATTCCGGCCTACGACATCCCCGCGGATGCGACAGCCTCCGCCGCGCTGATCAAGAATCGGGACGAGGTAATGAGCCGGTGCATGGAAGTCGGCATCAACTACGTCGACGCTTGCACGGAGGGTGAAGTCGCGACCTACGGCCCGCTTCTGAAGGGACGCCGCGACAAGATGTATCTCAACATCGGCATGTGGCCGAAGTGCCCGCGCGACCCGAACCTGCGTACCAAAGCGAAGCTCATGGAAGCTCTCGAAGTTGGGCTGAAGCGCGGGGAAGTCGACTACTTCGACTGCTGGCGTATCGTAGCCGATGACCGAGGCCGACACTCGGAGGCGGAGGAGCTGGAGTTCGTCGCTGCCATCGATGAGGCCAAGAAGCAGGGTAAGATCCGATTCGGCGGCGTTTCGTCGCACGGGCACGCGTGGCTGAAGCGTTTGGCGGAGACCTACCCCACGACGTTCCAGGTCATGTGTTTCCCCTATACGGCCCAGACCAAGGAATTGCCCGAGGATAGCCTTTTCGACGCGGTCCGAAAACACGACATCGGCACGCTTGGCATCAAGCCGTTTGCCAGCAACTCGCTCTTCCACGGCGCCGAGAGCGAAGAAGAGAAGAGCAAGCGGGCGCGGATGACGTTGCGATTCATCCTCGGCAATCCGGCCATCACGGCGCCGATTCCAGGACTCGCCACGCCGGCCGAGGTGGACAACGCCGCGTTGGCCGTCAAAGAGCACCGCGAGCTGAGCATGATCGAACGGCGCGAGCTCGACGAGATGACCACGCAGATGTATGCCAACCTCGAGCCGGAATACCGCTGGCTCCGCGATTGGGAATACGTCTAAGCGTCTATTCAAGCGTAGGGTGGGCTTTGTCACAAGAGAATATGCAATCCGAATCGGTCGTGAAACCTAAGAAACGAGGGCGGCGCGTGTTCCTGTCGGGATTCGTCGTTGCCGCTTTTCTCGCCCTGGTTGCGTTCGTCGCGGTGGATCGGGCCATGGGTCCGCTCTCCAGCGACGAGTTTTGCGTGAGCTGTCACGAGATGCAAGAGGTGCACGAAAGCTGGACGCTGGCCTACCATCATACGAACCCCAGCGGCGTTAAGGTGACTTGCGTTGCCTGTCATCTCCCGCCGCGCGAGGAGTATGCCGCACATCTGGGCGCCAAAGTGTGGACGGGGGCCAAGGATTTCTGGGTGCATTATTTTGGCGAGTACGATAAGGCGGCGGCCCGGGAGCACGTGCTGCTAACGCTTCCGGACGAGTGGTGCGTAAAGTGCCACGACAACCTGCTGGGAGTGCCCAGTTCCAAGCCGGTCGGAATCGTGCATGAGGTGGCCCTTGAGCGTGGCCGCAGCGGCGGGCATGGTTGCGTCACGTGTCACGACGCCCTGCACGGCGCCAACGGTCCGGCACCCGAACCCAAAGAGTACGAAACGGCCGACAACTCGTATTGCCTTGTGTGCCACATCAATTTCAAGCGTGAGGACTTCGTCGTGGCGCATAAGAAGGCGAACATCGGTTGCGAGACGTGTCATGGCGCCTCCGACGCCCACGGGTCGGATGAGGATCATACCAATCCGCCGGAAGTCATGTTCAAGAAAGAGGACATCAACGACTCTTGCATGACGGCCGACTGTCATCCCAAGGCGGATCTGCAGGAAGAGATTGGCCATCGACCATTCTTCGCCGGAGCGGAAACCGAGCGGGCGATTTGTACCGATTGCCACGGCATGCACAGTATCCCCAGCCGGCACAGGATATGGGACAAAACCACTAGAGAACTGATCTTCCGAGACGGCTACTCGACCGGTAGCGCCGCCGGCGGCATGTGATCCAGTGAGTGGCACACGCTTGGCCACTTCTACCGTAGCGGCGATTCGCTCTGGCGGGCCGGTGCAAACCAGTGTGGTGAGGCCAGCGGAGTTGCCCAGGCTACTTCCTTGGGGATTTGCGATTGCGATGCGGGGGCGAGCGTTAGGAAAAACGTCGTGCCTTGGCCCAAGGCCGATTCGATCCAGATGCGGCCACCATGGGCGTCGACAATCTTTCGCACAATGGTCAGGCCCGCGCCGCTGCCCTCGTACTGCTTCGCGCTATGCAGCCGCCGGAAGATGGTGAAAATCTCTTCGTGATTCTTCCGGTTGATTCCGATCCCGTTGTCTCTGACGTACAGCGTCGGCGGCTCGGTCGCAAGGCTGCCGACTTCCAGGCGGGGGTTCGGACTGTCGTTGAACTTCAGTCCGTTGGCGATCAGGTTGCGCAAGGCCATGGCGATCAACATAGGATCGCCGCCGACCGTTGGCAACGGCCCTTCCACGCTAACTTGCGCGTTGCGCCGGTCCATGGCCGGGTGAAGCGTTTGCAGGATATCGGCAACGATGGCGTCCAGGTCGATGTTCGTTTCGGCCGGATGGACGCCGCCGACGCGACAGTACGTCAGCAGGTCGTCGATCAGTTTCTCCAACCGATTGCACAAACGCACCAGGGTTTGCAGCCGATGTTGCCCCTTGTCGTCCAACTGCTCGCCATAGTCTTCCAACAGGATTTCACAGTAGGCGCCAATTCCGCGGAGCGGCTCTTTCAGATCGTGCGACGTGATATAGGCGAAATCGTCCAACTCCCGAGTGATGCGGTCGAGCTGCTCGGCTCGGGACTTCAGCTCGGCGGCCTGGCATTCGATTTGCAGTTGGGACGCCGCGGCCCGACGGGCATGTTGCAAGAGCTCGGCCTCGGAACGTTTCCGCCCGATGGCATGACGGATTGCCCGACGCAGTAGTCGGCCGTCCAGTTCGTCCTTGGCCACGTAATCCTGGGCCCCATGCTGGATCGCCTCCAGAGCCAATCCTTCGTCGTCGTAGCGCGTTGTCACGACCACCGGAAGGTCCGTCGCCACGTTTTGAAGTTGGGCCAGGGGCGTACGATCGTTGGACTGGGGTAACTGGGCATCCAGCAACGCAACGTCATACTCGTTACAGGCTAGCAGATTGACCGCCTCGCCCAAAGAGTCGGCCCAGGTCACGACGAACAGACCGCCGCGGACCTCCATAGCGCCTTGGGCATGGCTGAGAACTCGCGTAACCAGACGGGCGTCGGCCCGCGAGTGCTCGATCAGGAGTACCCTGATGTGCATTGTCGAATTGTGTTTCGTCAAATCGTCCATCGTGCCCCACACTCGATGGTCCTATCTTATTGCGTTGCGGAAAGTAAACACACCGCGCCGCTTCTTTGCAACTTTACATCGTATGTGGGGTGTAAAATGACGTAAACGACGAAAAGGCGGCTGGCCGCAGGGATTGCACGGCCCGAGCGGTCCGATTGCAACGATTCTGTGGATCGCCAACCTTCTCTCGCGTCCCGGGGCGGCTAGCCTGGATTATTCATGCCCCTGGGAATTGCGTGACACACTGTCGTAGCTACGTTCGCCAGAACGTGGCCGTAACTCTCGGATACGCCCCACGTTCTGGCGAACGTAGCTACAAATCCATGAATAATCCGGGCTAGCGGAAGTATCCCCGGAACAACCGCCACTGACGCCACCAGGACATCGGCGAGCCGTGCAACAGACGCCCGGCGATGTAGGTCGGCCGTAAATAGAAGGATCGCAGCGCCTCTCGAACCAGTTGATCGACCTTGAGGCGTTGTTGCTCGTCGCCTGCGAAGACGGGGAACAATTCGTCGGCTGCGTGGGTGCACTGTTCGTAGAGTGGCGATCCTTGGTAGGGTGAGACGCGATGGAACGAAGCGTAGGTCGGCGAAAGTTCTCTGGCCAGTTCGATGGTTTGACGCATTTCCTCCTCCGTCTCGCCGGGGTGGCCCAGCAGGAAGAAGCAAAGTGTTTCCAGCCCCGCTCGCTTGGCTAGGGACAGACCTTGACGCTGCTGATCGACGGTGATTCCCTTGCGTGTCGTCAGAGCGATTCGCGGGCTGGCGGTCTCGATGCCGAAGTGAATCAGTCGGCAGCCGGCCTGACGCATCAATCGCAACAACGGCTCGTCGACCTGATCGGTTCGCGTTTGACAGCACCACCGAACGCGGAGGTTTCGATCGAGAATGAATCGAGAGATCCCCTCGGCCAGTTCGCGCGAGGCGGTGAATTCCAAATCGATGAAGTAGATGTTGCGCACGCCCTGTTTCCGCACGGCAATCTCGACTTCGCGGCCCAACTGCTCGACCGACTTCCTACGCAGCTTCCGACCTTGGATCACCCGCGAGCAAAACGCACACGAATAGGGGCACCCCCGGCTGCCTTCCAGCACCATGAATTGCGGCCCGAGGATTTCGTAAGCGTAACGCGTCAGGTCGGCCAAGTGAAAGGCGGGCACGGGTAGTTCGGTCATCTCGATCGGCGAGCGATCGGGTGTCGAGACGGTTCGGGTCCCGCTGCGGAAGGTGAGGCCCGCAACCTCGTCCCATCGCTTTCCGGCGGCAACCTCCTGCAATGTCCGCTCCGGTTCGCCGCGAATCACCGCATCGACGCCGGTCATTTCGAGCATCGCGTCCGGTTGGACCGTTCCATGGAAGCCGGACAGCAAGAGTTGATCCGTGCAGGGCCGCAATTGCCGTATCAGGGCCGTGACCGGTTCCAGTTCCAACGTGGGACACTGCCAGCGGTCCAGGGCCGAACTGGTCACCAGGACCAAATCGGCGGAACCTACTCGCCCGGCCACAACCTCCGGCGGCAGGCCTTCGGCTTGAGCGTCGATCAGGCGGACGTCGTGTCCGTCGGCTTCGAGAATGGCCCCGCAATTCAACAGTTCCAACGGCGGCCAGCGGCGATTGTAGGTATGGTCCGCCCCCGCAATCGGGTACTGCCAGCACGGTTTGACCAAAACTATGTTCATGGGAGAGACTTGCCCGTGTTGGGTTCGCGCTGCTCTATTGTCCGTCGTAATTCTATCGCCTTTTCGTGATCGGGGTCTATGGCCAGGCACTGCGCGAGCAGTTTCTTTGCCTTGGCCGTTTGGTTGCGTCGGTGTGCGACCAGGGCCAACCCGTAGTAGGCGTCCGCCTGGGGGCCGCCGATGTTCAACACATACACGAACCGGCTCTGGGCCTCGCGCAGGTCGTTGCGGTCCTCGATCGCCGTGTGAGCCTTGGCGAGAAAGTCACGCACAAAATCATCGACCGTCGCTCGTGCAAAGTGCGGGCCGGCGTGCCAGGCCACCGGCACATAATGAATCCCCAAATAGGCAAGCAGTATGAAGGCGGCCATGCAGAGTGCTTTTCCGCGACCGCTGACCCAATCCAGCACCCAGCCGGCACACACCACGGCCGGGATCAGGCTCAGCGAAGCCCACCAGAACGGGTCGAACCGTTCGCCGCCGGGCATCAGCAGGAAGCAGATGAACACGAACCAGAACACGACCAGCATCAGACGAACGGCCGGGGCCTTGCGTTTGCCGAGGGCTGCGACGATGGCCGTCAAATAAAGCACGCCGGCCGGCCAGTGGCACGCATGGAGGTTTCCCTCTTCGTAACCGATGTCCATCACATGGCGTCCGAGCACGGCCTGAAGGATTTCCCCCAGATACAAGCTCACCGATTTCCCGGACAATTGGAACGCTTCCGTAATCAAGACGGCGTCGCGATAGAGATAGCTTTCTCTGCCGGAGAGGAGATTCCAGACGATATCCGGCGCGATCACCAGCAGGAACACGCCTTGGGCCAGATACCAAGCGGGCCGACTGAGCACGTGTCGATGCTCGGGCGTGATCAGCAAGTAGAGCCATAGTGCCGGGATCAGCAGGATGGCCGGTTCCTTGGCCAGATAGGCAAGCCCCAGCAACACGCCCAGCAGCACGTAATTGCCGGTGGTCGGCTTTTGCAACGCGCGCAGGAACTGTAGCAACGCCAATGCGGCAAACAACAGCATCAAGACTTCCGGCATGAAGACCCTCGACCAGCCGGCATGGAACTGGTCCACCGCCAGCAGTCCGGCCGCCCACAGCCCGGCCTTCTCTGAGAAGACCCGTTTGCCGAGAAAAAAGACCGGTACGACCGTCAACGTGCCGGCCAATACGTAGAGCATTCGCAAGGCGAGGTCGCTCTTGCCGAACAGTATTCCGCCGAACTTCAGGACATAGATGCTCAGCAGCGGATGGTCCAGCGTTCGTGAGACCAGATGAAGACTTGCGGGCCGAAAGTCGACCGTCTCGGCCAAGGCGAGGTGAGCCCGTTCGTCGAAGATCAGGTTCGCCCGCCATGCACCCGCGAGTCGTAGCAAGAGCGCCACGGCCAGGATCAGCCACAGAATCTTCGGGAAGAGCCGATCGGATTGCATGGGGGTATTTTATGGGGGTTTGTTACAAAGCCGCAAGCGGCTTGATTGTTATGCCTTGCGGTCGGCCCAATTGTAGACCAGGCTGTAGCAAACGGGGATTACCACCAGTGTCAAGAGCGTGGCGAAGGCCAGGCCGAAGATCACGGCGCCGGTCAGCGGTTGCCAAAATTCGGCGCCGCCGGAGATGTTCAGAAACAGCGGAGACAGGCCGCCGATCGTGGTTGCGGTGGTTAGCAGAACGGGTCGAAGTCGCGTGATGCCGGCTTCCATGACGGCGTCTTTTACCCGCATCCCACTGCGTCGGGCCCGATTGGTGAAGTCGACCAGCACGATGGCGTCGTTGACCACAATTCCGGCCAGGCAAATCAGCCCGATGAACGACGCCAGGCTGAAGGGATGCCCGCAAACCCACATCCCGAAAATCACGCCCACGAAACTCAACGGCACGGCGGCCAGGACCACGATGGTTTGCCGAAAGCTGTTGAACTGCAACACGAGGATCCCGAAGATAAGGACCACGCCGATGACCATCGAGTTCAGCAGGTAACCGAAGTTCTTGTCGCGTTCCTCGTTTTCTCCGGTAAAGACGGCCCGTACGCCTTCGGCCTCGGTCATCGTTTGGCCGAACAGCGACATCTTGTCCCCTTCGGCCGCTTTGAAGCCCGATTCGGGCATGATGCCTTCTCGCAATTTGTCGAAGATGTCGTCGGAGATGTACTTCCGGCCTTTCTCGGGGTTGAATTCGTCGCTTTGGACGTCGCACCGAACGGTCACCGCCCGGCGTCGATCCCAGCGATTCACGGCATACAGGCCCTGCGTGCGTCGGATGTCGGCCAGCTGCCCGATGGTCGCGCGGCGTCCGTTGGGGCTGGTCAACATCAACCGCCGAATGCTCTCTTTGCTCTTCTGATATTTCGGATCGGCCTGCACGCGAAGCGTCACGTCCTCGTCGTCGAGGCTGAGTTGGATCGTGCTGTCGCCGAGAATGGCCGTCTGCACGGCCAGCGCGACTTCCGCATCGGTCATGCCGAACAGACCGGTCACGTCCGGATGCGGCTCGATCACCAACTCGGGAGAATCGGCCCGATAGTCGGTGGTGACCTCCAGAGTGCCGGGGATCGCTTCGAGTCGCTGGGCGATCGCTTCCGCTAGATGCCCCAATTGTTTCAGGTCCTTGCCCGTCAGACGCACGGCCACGTCGGCCCCGCCGGGCGGACCTTCCTTGACTTCTTCGATCGTGTACTTCAGATCGGGCACAGGGTTGGCCTCGAACTTCTCGCGAATCTCGTTGATGATCTCGCGCTGATGCCGCTTGCGTCGCGTGGGCGCATCGAGTTGCACCATGATCTTGCCGAACTCGGGACCCGTGGCCGGATCCGTCTCGAGCCGCGATGCCAACCCGGCCGTCGATCCTACGGCCGTGACGAAATGGATCAGTTCGCCGCGTTGCTTGAGTTCCAGCAACGGTTCGGCCAATTTCTCCGACGCGCGAAGCGTCTCCTCGATACTATAGCCCAAGGGCAATTCGAAATTGATCTCGAACTGCCCGCGGTCGCTGACCGGAAAGAAGACGAAGCCGATGTACCCAAACGTAACCACAGCCCAAGCGATGGCAATCCCGCAACAGCCCAGCACGACCCAACGATTGTCCAGCGAGAAACGCAGCACACCGGCATAGGCTCGGGTAAACGGGCCATGGTTGGGCGTATCGATGGAAGTTCCTTGCCCCTTCGGCGCCTGCTGTTTGTACCAATAGGCGGCCAAGACGGGGATCAGGAAGTGGTCGACTACGACCGAGCCCAGCAAGGCCACGCTGACCACTTTCGGCATCACGCCCATGAAGTCGCCCATGATGCCGGGAACCAACAACATCGGGAGAAAGGCGGCCACGGTGGTCAGGTCGGCGGCGATCACCGGCACTCCCACCTCGTCGATGCCTCGCTTGGCGGCCACGACCGGCGATTCGCCGCGCTCGATGTGACGGTGGATGTTTTCGGCCACGATAATCGCCCCGTCCACGACCATCCCCAGCACCAAAATGAAGCTGAAGATCACCATGTTCGAGATCGCAATGCCGCTGGCGTATAGGAAGATCAACCCAATGGCCGTGCTGAAAGGAATCGCCAAGAGCACGAGAATCGAAATTCGCATCCCCATCGACCAGGCCAGGATGATCAGCACCAGCATGGCCCCGAAGACCGCACTGGAACCGAGGATCTCGAACATGATGCCGATTTCTTCCGAGACGTCGCGGGCAGTGGAGAACTCGATATAGGGGTATTCTTCCTGGAGCGTGGCTACCGTCGCCTTGATGTCCCTGGCCGCACCGAGTGAGTTGATGCCCGACTTCTTGTTCACGATAATCGTGGCCGTCTCCTTCCCGTCCAATTGGGCCACGTTCTTCAACCGTTGATGCGTATCGCAAACCTCGGCCACGTCGCCGATGCGAATCAACCGCCCGCCACGTTCGGCAATCACGGCCTGGCGGATGTCGCCGATGCCGCGCAGCTTCGTTTCGTTGCGGACTTGGTAGTCGAATTTCTCCGTATTGAGCGATCCGCCGGGCAATTCGCTATGAAAAGCGGCCAGTGCACGGAGGATATCTCTCACCGAAAACCCGTACTCGACGAACAGGTCGGGATTGATGTTGACGTGGATTTCCCGCTCCCGACCGCCAAACTGCTGCGTGTTGCCGACGCCTTCGATCGCTTCCAGTTCATCCTGCACGTCCTTGGCAATCTGCTTCAATTCCCGTTGGTCGAAACCTTCCGGGGCCGAGAGGCTCACCAGCATCAGCGGCGTGCTCTCGAAGTCGATGTCGGTGATGATCGGCTGGACCTCGCGGCCGCGCGGCAGCAGAGCCCGAACCTCGTCGACCAGATGCGCCACATCGTCGCGGGCCCGTTTCGCCGAGACCCCGTCAAGGAAGATCACTTGCGTCACGCTCGACCCGCGCATGCTCGTCGACGCAACGAAGTCGACGTTGTTCAGCCGTTTCAACGCATCTTCGATCTTCCGCGTGATTTCGTCTTCCACCTCGCCCGGCTGAGCGCCCGGATAGGGAACCGTCACCAACACGACGGCCGTATTGATCGCCGGCGTGCGTTGCACCGGAATATACCATGCGGCCAACAACGACATGGCGATCACCATCAACACGCCCACGATCACTACGCGGGGACGATCGATCGCTTTGTGGCTAATGTACATGGCAGGTTAGAATCTGAAGGTCTGCTTCTTGGGGATTCGCATCAAGGGCCGTTAGTTCTTCGCCCCGGCATCCGGTTCGCCGACGCCGACAATTCGCGGCGTCGGTTCGGGCGCGCCGAGTTGCCGGTCGTCTTCGTCCCGGTCGACGACCGTCACTTCACGGCCCTTGACCAGCCGATGCTGCCCTCGGGCGACGATGGCACGGTGCTCGGGCGGCAAAGTCGGCACGATCAAGTCTGTACCCTGCTCGATCCAGCCGTCCAGCTCCAGGCAGTCGGCCGTACCCTGCTGGCCGGCTTCCCAAATCGGTTGCCCCTGCTTGGCGGCGGTAAACAACAGGGCCTTGTCGTCGCGAAGCAAAACGCAGCGGATCGGGATGCGGAAACCTTCAATCTCGCTCAACACGATCTTGGCCAAGGCGATCAGCCCCGGTTTCCAAACGCCGTCCGGGTTGGGTAACAAGATCTCGACCTCGAACAGGCCCGTTGTCCGATCGGCCGCCTGGGCCACGCAATAAACGTGACCCTCGGTTTGTGGGCGCTGGTTATGAAACCGGTCGCGAGCCAGCAGTTCCACGTGTACCGGCTGGTCGAGTCGAATCTCGCCGACGTACGCTTCCGGCACGCCCACGACCAACAGCACGTCGTCGATCTGGATGATTTCTATAAGGACTTGCTGCGGATTGATCGATTCACCCGCGTTGACCAGCCGCCGCGAGATCACGCCGTCGACCGGCGAAACCAACCTCGTGTCGGCCAGATTTTTCTTCGCAATCGGGAGTTGAGCATTGGCTATAGCGAGTTGGGCATCGGCCGAGGCTACCTTCGCTTCGGCCGACTTCAGTTTCGCTGCCGCTACGGCCGCTTCCGTCACTGCGGCCTGATAGTCGCCTTCGGTGATCGTGCCGTCGCGCCGCGATCGGAGCGACTTGCTGCGGCTCAGGTCCGATTGGGCCTTCTCCAACTGGGCCTTGGCTTCCGTCAACGCGGCCGAGGCCTGATCGCATTGGGCCTTGGCGTTTGCCAATTTGGCCTGGGCTTCTTCCACACGCGAGCGAAACACCAGATCGTCCAACCGTGCCAACTCGTCGCCGGCCGCAACCCGATCACCGTCGTCGAGCGATTCGCCGGCCGCATTGACGCCCAGTGCGGCTACGCGTCCGGCAATCTCGAATCCCAGCGAAAAACGCTCCAACGGGCGGACCATGCCCGAGTAGCTGTCGGTAATCTCGATCCGTTGCGGCTCGATTCTTCTCACGGAAATCGGGGCCGGCGGCATCACCCGCACCGCTTGCGACTGCTCGGAGCCGGAACGCCCCAGCCCGCCGGTGGTGACCCAAAGTGCCAGCGCCAAGGCGGCGACCGTCAGGATAACCATTCCCACAAATGTGCCAACTCGTTTTGTCATGCCAATCTACCGTCCATCATGAATTCGGGGAACTCGCCTTCGAAAGCGAAGGGCCTTGCGCGTATGACTTCAGTGCGGCCAGACTGAAACGCGTTACGTGCTCGGCCAGCCGCTGGATGTCGTAGGTCGCGTACTCCTCTTTACCGACGAGCAACTCCGCGACCGGCTTGTGGATCTTGAAATGCAAACATTGGCCCACGATGCTAAACGCGACCAGATGCCGCTCGTCCGCCGGAGTGTCTGCCGGCAGTAGCTCGCAAAGAATCTCGTTGAGAAGCTCGAAGTTCTGCCGAACGTACGAGTCGACAATCGCCACGCAGGCCTCGGTCGGCTCGGTCATTTCCCGGGCCATCAACCGGGCGTGCCAGGCCGGACGCCGCGGATCCATCAGCCGACGAAGCATGGCCGAGACATAGTCGCGAAGCTTCGACTCCGGCGGCGTGCCGTCGGACCAGTGCGGCTGCGGTTGGCCGTCAGGAGTTCCATGGGCCATCTTGACCACCTCGACATACAGCCGCAGCTTGTCGCCGAAATGATAATTCACAGCCGCCAAATTGGCCTCCGCCCGACCACAGATTTCGCGCACGGTCGCCGCCCGAAACCCCTTTTGCGCAAAGATCTCGCCAGCCATTTCCAGCAGTCGCTGTCGCGTATCGTCCGAAGGATGACTCATGGGTTGAAAACCACACAATTAAATCAAACGTTTGTTTTAATCAATTGTATGATCCGGCCGCCATTGTGTCAACCCAATGAAGAGATGTGGGGCTATCGCGTATACTGGGCAAGGTGGGATGACTAAGCAAGGGCAATTGCTATTCTTTGGATCGGACGAAACCCATGGCAGCCATCGGATTGCGCCATACGAGGCACAAGGGGCTTTTCGTGCGTTGGTAGTCGGGCATATTCCATGAGGCGTCGGTCGAGTAGGCCCGGCGTTGGCCGTCTCGGTGTATGAACTCGTATAGCGGAGTGGTTTCCGGGGGAGCGTCGTTCGCTGCCGTCGGCAGGGCGTAGAACAACGGTTGGGCCGAGTCGGATACCTCCAGGCCCGTTTCGTCCGCCCGCTGATGCACGGCAATCGAGCCGTCGACGGGGCGATCCAACGCATAGAACGCAACGCGGCATGATCGAGCGTTGCGATTGCCGGAAACAAATCGACTCGCGATTCCGTCGTCGGATGTATCGTAAAGGGGAACTGGCAAGACGAGTCGCGAATCGGCCAGATCGAGCTTGTACATGATCTGATTGTAGTCGTATCGCGGCGTCTGGTCCGGATTGCCGGAGAACGTATGGGTATAGGTTCCCTCGAAGAAGATAATTCGGCCGCCTTGCTTGTCGAACATTGGCTGGTGCTTGGGGTTGTAGAAGCTGTAGTTGTCGTGCGTGACGATCTTTCGGGCGTAGACCCAAGGTCCGATCGGCGTGTCGGCTTCGGCATACCAGATCTCACCCAGCATGGTCGTTCCGAACGATTCGCTGGTGATCAGCACCCAACGCTGGCGATATTCGTTGAAGTAGACCGAGTGGTGTTGCATCAGCACGGGCTTGCCCGTTTCGATGTCTTGCAGATGAAACCACGCCTCCTCGGGCTTCATCCGTTTTTCCCTGATCAGCCGGGCTTGCAGATTGGGGGTTAGCGGGATCGTGTCGCCCTTCCACGTGTAACGCACCCGACCTTCCGCATCGCGATCGAACTCGATCGACTCGGCTCGGCTGCCTTGCTTGAAACACGAGTAGGTCTCGTATTGGGACAGATCCTGGTAGGCTTCCGGCGTGGCCCGAACGCGGGTCAATGGCGAGAAATAGACGTAGCGGACTCCGTCACAGAGGTGCTGCAAGGGATGTCCCGCCGGAAGCAACGGCGTATCCTCGGGCAGTACCATGCGGCGGATGAACTGCTTCTTTCGGTCGTCGAATTCGACCAATCCCCGTTCGTAAACCACCATAGGTTTGGCAACTTTCACGTAGCGAGCAAAGACCCGTTGCCCGACGGAGTCATCTCGCAATGTGACCAGTCCGTCGAGCCATGTGGGGCCGTCGCCCGGCATGTGGGCGGTCTCCTTGGCGAATCCCCGCTCGTCGAGGAAGTAGTTCAGGTTGACGCCCGCTTCCGGATCGAGCCCGCCGTCTTCAGGCAGCAACGATGTCGCGCCCGGGCAGTGGAAGTTTCCCAGCGGATAGCCGGGCCGACTCGTGTCACCCCAGAACCAATAGATTTTGCCGTGATAGATCGTCGTAAGCACGCTGTCTTGCCCGAACACCAGACCGCCCAGCATCGGCTTGTCGATGGGGGCCGTATGGCCGACCAGCAGGCTATCGCGATAGATACCGGCTCCGGTGACGCGGTACAGTCGCTCGGCGATGTTGATACGCTTGATCTTCAACCGCACGCTCCCGCCCTCGGTCACGTCGACTCTTGCTCCTCGAATCCCGAACCCGTCCGCGGGAAACTCGTAGCCGTGGCTCTTGACGTGAAAGAAGACGGTCCGATTCATCAGCCCCGGCTCGCGGAAGGCCACGATGCCGTTGCTATCGGTGTAGTATCGCACGGCGTTGACGGTCTTCAGTTCCACCAGCGGAACCCCGCGGCCGGTCTGCTCGTCGACGACGGCAATTTGGAAGAACTTCTCGGGCTCGGCCGCCTTGGCCGTCGCGGCCACGATCAGGGCCGCCGATAGAAAAGCGACCCTGCGGATCGTGAGAATCGGCCATCGGTCTTGGTATCGCTGTGTGTGGATGCAGCTCATGGCGTGAATCCCTCCGCGTAGAAACGAGATTATACTCGGCATGGCCAAGAACTGAGGTTTTTGTAGGAGATTAAGGACTTGTAAAGGAATTACTTCCCGATTTCGGAGTTCAGACGTTTAGCCGTCGCCGGCACGGCGATGAGATTGGAAGTCTAGCCCTCACCGC
>CAYYOX010000108.1:0-14088 GCA_964473065.1 uncultured Planctomycetaceae bacterium
GCGAAACGCGAGCCGGGGCGATTCGTCGGGGACCTGATCGAAACTGGTATAGAGCTCGATCCGCCGGCAACCGAGGGCTTCGGCCAGGAGGATCTCGGCATCGAGCCGGGGGCTCTCGGCGTCATGCTCCTTGAGATACCCGGCCGTCCACTCTAGCAATCGGCCAACGGTCCATGTTTCCGATTCGGACATAAGGACTCCGGGACCCTGTTGTCGCTTACTCGACCGTACCGAAGGAGTCGCGTAGTTCTTGGCGTTCGTGTTCGAGCATGGCGTCGATCACCTGATCGAGGTTGCCGCTTAAGATGTTTTCGAGCTTGTAGAGGGTGAAGTTGATACGGTGGTCGGTCAGCCGGTTTTCGGGGAAGTTGTAGGTGCGGATTTTCTGGCTGCGATCGCCGGAGCCGATTTTGCTGCGGCGGTCGGCGGAGCGTTTCTCGTTCTCCTCGCGCTGTTTGATTTCGTAGACGCGGGTTTTGAGCACGCGCAGGGCCTTGGCGCGATTCTTGTGCTGGCTCTTTTCGTCCTGAATACTGACCACGACGCCCGTTTCCAGGTGGGTCAGGCGGATGGCCGAGGCCGTCTTGTTGACGTGTTGTCCGCCGGGGCCGCTGGCGTGGTAGATGTCCTCGCGGTAGTCCTCGGGTGTGAGCACGATTTCGACATCTTCCGGCTCGGCCATGACGGCCACGGTGGCGGCCGAGGTGTGGATGCGTCCCTTGGCCTCGGTCTCCGGCACGCGTTGCACCCGATGTCCGCCGCTTTCGTACTGCAACTGGCGAAAGACGCCTTCGCCGGCGATCGCCACCGAGATTTCCTTGAACCCGCCGAGTTCGGTCGGGTTGGCGTTGAGGACCTCCACTTTCCAGCGTTTGCTCTCGGCGTAGCGTTTGTACATTTCGTACAGATCGCGGGCGAACAGGGCCGCCTCGCCGCCGCCGGTGCCGGCGCGGATTTCCATGATACATCGGGCGCGAGTTGCCTCTTGGCCGCCGATGGTCATGTCGAGCAGTTCGTTCCAGTAGGTCTCGCGTTCGGCCTTCAGCTCGGGCAACTCGGCCTCGGCCAGTTCGCTCATTTCGGGATCGGGACCGGCGATCATCTCCAGGGTGTCGGCGATCTGGGCGTTGAGCTCTTTGAACCGGCGATACTTGGTGGCCAGCTTGGTCAAGGAACCATGTTCCCGAGCGACGGCCGCCATCATGGGCGGGTTGGTCAGCACCTCGGGATCGACGAGCTGTTTCTCAAGCTCCTCGAAGCGGGCAAGTTTTTCTTCCAGAAGGTCGCGCATGATACTATTGCCGGATGAAGCGGACGGATCGGTTGCCGCCGTATTCCCCTAGACTCAGCGGAAAGGCCCGGGACGGAAATCGCTCGGGCAGGCTATACCATCTTGGGATGTGCCATTTCGAGCAGTTGCGAAGGTACGGACCGCGAGCGTGTAAACTGAAGAGAGAGAACCCCGGCGGCTATTGGTCTTCCGGCTTGTCCGCGGCAGCCGGTTTCTTCTTACCCCGCTGCAGGCTTGCATAACCGGCTCCGGCAAATTTCTTCTGAAACTTCTCGATGCGGCCGGCCGTGTCCACGTATTTCAGCTTGCCCGTGTAAAAGGGGTGACACACGTTGCAGATGTCGACCTTCAGTTCGGGTCTGACGCTACGGGTATCGAAACTGTTCCCACAGCCACAAGTGACCTTGGTTTCGACGTACTTGGGATGGATCTTTTCTTTCATGAACTCTTCCTCGCGTGCCCCCCTGAAGAGGCGTGTAATATGTCGCTTGATTTTGTTGTCGTAGTGCCTGGGGGCCATACGGCCACTCGAAGCCTATTATTGTATCATCGGCCGAATCGCACGGCAACCACCACTGCTCCTGGCACCCATTCCTACCATGAAATGGGCGAATCGTTACTCGCCACGGAGTTTCAACCCCTGTATGGTCAATTTTTCGCGAACCTCGTTGAGGCTGGTGACGCCGAAGTTCTTGCACTCCAACAGATCGTCCCCGGTACGGCGCAACAAGTTGCCGATCGTGCTGATTCCCATCCGAATCATGCACTTTCGTGCCCGAACCGAGAGATTCAACTCCGAGATGGGCCGATTTAGCATGGCCTGTTCGTCGTCGGAGAGCGATTCCGTGTCGAGCGGTTCGGTGATGTGGCGTTCGGCCGCATACTGACCCAGCCGAAGCCCCTTCGAGGTCAACATCTCCTTGATTTCCACGAGGCTGGTCTCGCCGAAGTTCTTGCTTGCCAGCAATTCCTGCTCGGTGCAGCGTCCCAGGTCGCCGAGGTTCATGATACCCATCTTTTGCAGGCAATTCCGACTGCGGACCGACAATTCGAAATCGGTCACCGGGATGTTCAGAACCTGCCCCATTCGGTCGCGTTTCTTCTGGGCATCCTCGTCGTAATACTGGTCGCCGGACGCCTCCGCATCCTTGACGTAGAGCCTTGCCCGGGGATGGTCCGGGTAGCTCTCCAAAATGCGTCGGTAACACTGTGCCGCGAGATCGAATTGTTCCCGATCCTCGCAGAGTATCCCGAGGTTCAAGAGCGACCCGACATGGGCGGGAAATCGTGCGGCGGCCCGTTTGTACAGGACCATGGCGGTGCTGTCGTTACCCCGGCGGTCGTTTTCCAGGGCCAACCCGAACAGGGCCCCCGGATGATTTCGATCGGACTCGACAGCCCGTTCCAGCAGGGCCACCACCTCGCTGGGATTTCCACCGAGCATGGCGATGGTTGCGGCACGTTGGGCCAAGCATTCGGCGGTCTGCTCGACTGCACCGGAGAGATCGTCCAGTATAGCCAGGGCCGCTTCCGCATTGCCCCGGCAACGTTCGATTTCCGCTCGCCCCAATGCACACTGGTCGGAATCGTAGCCCGCCTTAGACGCGGCCTCGTAACTTTCCGCGGCCTGATCGTAGTCTTGCATGGCAAAAAACGCTCGGGCCAGATAGAACTGGGCCAAGGCGCCGCCATCACCCTGCCGAAGCGACCCGACGGCCAGGTTATACTTGCCCAGCAGATACTGACACACGCCGAGCCGGACCATGCTGGCCGGGTTCTGCTCTTCTTGGACTTCCAATTCCGCGGCCGCATCGCGCAGCACGTGGAATTGAGAAAAGTCGGCCGAGATCGCATCGACCGTCTGCTGAATTTCCACCGGACCAAAAGATCCACCGACCAAAACGATCTGTTTCAGATCGAATTCGAGACCTTGCGCCATCGCCATGTTCTCCGCTGTGACCAAATCCTGCTTGATGACCGCCTTACGGCGTTGCAGAACCTGTTGTCTGCCAACGACTTACGAAAGAGCCAGCGGTGGGAGTCGAACCCACAACCCCCGCATTACGAATGCGGTGCTCTGCCAATTGAAGCTACGCCGGCAACTGGGAACGCGAGTCGAGAACTCCCGAAACCCTGGCCAAACATACAATGCTAGCCGCAAACGGGCGTCGTGACAAGGGCTTCGGACGGCAAAAAGACGGCTTTGGGTACGCATAAAGCGTCACGTGAGCGGCATACCACCCATAGTGGTGGCTGCGTCTGCCATTGCAGAAGTGTTTTGTAGGAGGCGACTCCAGCCGCCGATTCGCCGGCGATCTCGGCGACAGGAGTCGCCTCCTACAAGAAGCCGGGCACGGGGAATTCAGAAACCAGGCTACGGCTGCTCGTCGGTCGTCGAAACCAGTTCCGAGGATTCCTTGGCCCAGGAGTTATCTTGGGCCGCTTCCTGTTGCGAGGGGTCTTCTCGGGCGGCTTGAGTCAACTGCAGGTCCGTGATGATGACGTCGGAAATCGCTCGCATCCTAAGCGTCTCGTTGACCTGCTCCTGGATCTGTCGTTTCAGGCCGCCAAGTTCGGGATTCTCGAAATCCCCGCCGTGGCTCTGACGAAGCAACTGCTCGATGTCTTGTCGAACGCGATACTTTTGGGCCTCTAGCCTTTGCCGCGCAATCCGATCGACTTTGTCCAGCAATGCGACATGCAGGGCGAAATCAGCCGCCACGATCGAACCGGCCGATACTTCCGTGGCTTTGAACTCGAACTGCCCCAAGTCTACTTCAGGGGTTGTTCCGTTGGCTAAACCTCCTCCGAGCAGAGCCCGCGAGCAGGCGAAGCCCACCACGAAATTCACGGCCGAGATCGTCAAGATGATACTGGCCCATTTTCCGGGCAACAGCCGTCGCCATCCCGATCGTTTGGACGATTTCTTCGGGGACTCGGTGGTCTCTTGCGGTTCTTTTTCTTGCACTTCTGGGGTCGGTTCGTCAGCCATGATTCTGGCGATCTCCCGTCTGAAAAGGTGTGGTAATCCGGCACTCCTCCTTCTGCAAGTCTAGCTTACGTGTGCGCAGATTACGCCAGAAACTTACCCCGCCATAGGGGTGGTCTTGTGTGCGCATGAAAAAGGGGCCTCTGACGTTCCACCCAACAGGGTGGCATACTGGGCAGTAAGGGCAAGGTAACCGCCCAGTCACTATGCGTCAGAGGCCCCACGGGCCAGCTCAATGAAAGTTGGCAGTTATTGACTGCCGCTTTCTTACAGTCGCATGTTGCGTACCATTTCGCACTGGTCAGTGCCCAGATTTGAATATACAGACGTAACTAATTGCTATAACACATCTTACAAGTTTGAAATCGGCTCAATCAGGCCAATTTGCAGACGACATTCGACCGAAACCAATGTATCGATTCGATACATCCCCATGCCTACCCGATACAATGAGACAGGCCTATACTGGGCAGGGCTGAGGGTACGTAGAATACACGGTCACATTTCGACGACACGTGTGAACAAACAGTGCGCACGCATGAATGAATAAGCCTTTTGCCCAAAATAGCGATCGGGTGTTGATCGCGGTGAATCCGAAGTCGGGGCGCAAGGCGACCCGGCCTGATGCCGAGCGATTGGCCGAATTGCTTCAGCAGCAGGGCCTGCACGCCGAATTGGAGACCGATCTGGACCGGATCACCGAAGCGGCCCGGCAGTACCATGCCCAGGGGCAACTGCGGGCGTTGGTCGGTGTTGGCGGAGATGGAACGGCGGCCGAGCTGGTCAATCGCACGCCGCCCGGACTGCCGATCACGCTCTTTCCGGCCGGCAATCAGAACCTTTTGGCCGGCTATCTCCGGCTGGGAAGCACCGCTGAAGCCGTGTGCCGGACGATCGTCGACGGGGCCTTGGTGCGATTGGATGCGGGAAAGGCCAACGATCGGGTTTTTCTGCTGATGGCCGGCTGCGGGTTCGATGCGGACGTAGTACGCCGGGTCCATGCACGGCGGAAAGGCCGCGTCAGCAATCGGACCTATTTCAAACCGATCCTTGAGTCGATCCGTAGTTACGAGTATCCTGAGTTCCGCGTATGTTGGGACCGGGTACATTGGGATCGAGGAGATACCGAGGCACGTTTGTCGACCAGCGACGCCCGATGGTTGTTTGCGTTGAATTTGCCGTGCTACGCGGCGGGGCTGCCGCTGGCGCCTGAGGCTGACGGGCGGGATGGACGGTTGGACGTGTGCACATTTGGCGGCGGGTCGATTTGGCACGGTCTGCGATACCTTGCGGCCGTTTTGCGACATCGACACGGTGCGTTGGCCGATTGTACGATCCGGCGAGCACAACGCCTCGAAGTTACCTGCGACAAGAAAGTACCCTATCAACTGGACGGCGACCCGGGTGGATTTCTGCCGCTAAAATTGGAAGTCTTACCCGGCCGCTTGACGATGATCGTCCCAAAATAGCATTTCGTGATTCGGAGAATTGCTGTAGGGTGGGTCGAGGAACGAAGACCCACGCGCGTAGAATGACGAAGCACGAATGACGAAAAGAGAGCCCGATCTTAGTCATTCGTCATTCGAGCTTCGTCATTTTGAATTTCCTCGCGTGGGTCTTCGTTCCTCGACCCACCCTACATATTCCTAAGGTCCGAAACCGAACCCCCGCACTGCCTCGTAAATGAGTGACCCGTGCCCGAGAACTCAAACAACGTCGTAACGATCGGTCCTTACCGCTGTGGCCCGGGCGAGCCCTTGTTGGTTATTGCCGGCCCTTGCGTGATTGAGGACGAATCGCTGGTGCTGGCCACCGCCGAGCGACTGCGGGAGATGGCCGCCGAATTGGAGGTTCCCCTGGTCTTCAAGGCCTCGTTCGACAAAGCGAACCGTACGAGCATCGATTCGTATCGCGGGCCGGGCCTCGAGGCGGGCATGGCCGTGCTGCAACGGGTCAAGGAGACGACCGGTCTGCCGGTGGCCACCGACATTCACTTACCCGAGCAGGCCGCACCGGTAGCGGAAGTTTGCGACCTGCTACAGATTCCAGCGTTCCTTGCCCGACAGACCGATCTGCTCGCGGCGGCCGCGGCGACCGGGCGCCCGGTGAACGTGAAGAAGGGCCAGTTCCTTGCCCCCTGGGACATGAAACATGTGCTGGGCAAGCTCAACGCGGCCGGCTGCCGGGACGTTCTGCTGTGTGAACGGGGAACATTTTTCGGGTATGGGCGGTTGGTCAACGACATGCGAGCCATTCCTCAGATGCAGGCGTTGGGCGTGCCGGTGATTTTCGACGCCACCCACAGCGTGCAAGAGCCGGGCGGACTGGGCGCAGCCAGCGGCGGTAATCGAGAGATGGTCGAGCCGTTGGCCAAGGCCGCCGTGGCTCTGGGAGTCGACGGGCTGTTCTTCGAGGTCCATCCCTCGCCCGACGAAGCGCTCAGCGACGGACCCAACATGGTCCCGACCGAGCAGGTGCCCGCGATGCTTCGACGTCTTTTGGCTATCCGCAAGACCGTGGAGGAGTTGCCGTGAAAGATGCATTCGGCAAGAATGTCCCCGTGCGACTCGTTTGGCTGCTGATCCTGTTGATGCCCTTATGGGTCGGATGTCGGGGGTGTTCCGAGTCGACGACCTCGGACGGCCCCGGTATGGCAGACCGTCCCAGGGCCGACGGCAAATGGCGCGAGGACTTGCTACAGTATGGCGTGGACAACCTCAATCGCCTGGAGAATTTCAACACGGGCAACATGCTCCCGCAGCTTGCCGAGCGACTGAACCGCTTGGCCACCGAGCCACTGGATTCTCCTCGCGGTTCCGAACGATTGTTGCAGTCGTGGCCGCGGCCGGAGATGCTCCGACAGATCGTCATCCGTTTGAACCAGTGGATCGAAGACCAGCCGGCCCCGGAGGATTGGAAACCGGACCCGCTGCTCGAAACGTTGCCGGAGCCTCTGGCCGAGCTCCCGATGGTCGAGGACGTGTCGACCATGGAGTTCTCCCAGTACGACGGATTCGTGCTGCGCGAGGCCGTTTGGCTGAAGGACATTTCCTACTGGGCACGCGGCGAACGCCTGGACGACATCCAACAGGCAAAGCACCTCTTTGATTGGACGGTCCGCAACATTCAAGTCGAAGCGACCCAAACCGAAGCAAGCCAGGCTGGTTGGATCCCCCAGTTGCCGTGGGAAACGATCTGGTTCGGCCGCGGCACGGCCATGGAACGGGCCTGGGTCTTTATCCTGCTGTGTCGCCAACAGAAGCTCGACGCGGCCATCTTGGCCCTGGCCGACCCGGACGATCCGACGGCTCCGCTAAGTCCCTGGGCGGTCGGTGTGCGCAGCGAGGGGCAGTTGTATTTGTTCGATCCGGCCTTGGGGCTACCCATCCCGGCGCCGGACGGCGTGCAACTTGGCGAAGACGGGTCGCTCGACATCCGCCCGGCCACGCTGACGGAAGTGCTGGCCGACGAGTCGCTGCTGCGCCGGTTGGACCTGAAAGGCGGCGCGGTCTATCCGATCAAGCAATCCGACCTGGAACATCTGGTGGTCCTGGTCGAAGCCTCGCCGAGCTACCTTTCGGCCCGCATGAGATTACTCGAATCGCAGTTGACTCGCAAGGAGAAGATGGAACTCGCCACGTCGCCTTCGGCCCAGGCGAAGCGATTCCGGGCCATGGCGGGCGTTGGCGAGGTTCGCGTCTGGTTGTTTCCCTTTCAAACGCTGCGGCAGCGTCTGAACCTCGACCCGATCGGCCTTCGGCGGCGTCTGGCGGCCATGCTGCCGTTTTATGCGTCCCCCACGGCGCCGTTGCGTAAAGGTCGCATGTTGCACCTAAAAGGAGAGTTCACCGGCGATCAAGGGGCAACGAAGCAGTACCAAGACGCCCGGCCGCCGAATCGCGTCTTGGCGTCGCCCGAAATGCAACCCATCGAAAAGGCCGCCCGAGTGCAAGCCAAGCAGGACGCCAGTTACTGGCTGGGACTGATCGCCCAACAGCGCAATGATCACAAGACGGCGATCGACTATTTCGCCCGCCGAACCCTGGAATCCTGGCCGGGCGGCGCCTGGGCTCGCGGCGCGCGATACAATTTAGCTCGCACCTACGAGGCGTCGGGCCAACACGAAAAGGCCATTCTGCAATACCACGCCAGCCCCAAGTCCCCCGGCCACCACGGCAATCGCTTGCGAGCCGAATGGCTAAAAGCCCATCACCCCGAACTCCAATCAACCCTCCCCGAGACACCCGAAGAAGCCGAAGAACCCGAGATTGTCGAGCCGGAAGCGAAGGAGCCGGAAATTGACGAATGACCGGTGGTATCATTCTCTATACGGATGTATAATTCCGGGCGACGGCACTAACCAATTCTCAGCATAACTGACCATGAGCATCACCGATTCCCCCGCTTGCCCGGCCGACCTGGACCGTTATCTCCCCGAGGAGTTGCGGTCGCTCGATAATCCGCAAACGGCTCTACCGTCCATTGCGAAAGACTCGAAGTTGCTCGGTCTGATTAGCGAGGCGGTTCAGCAGGTCCCCACGACCCATGATTTGCGATTGGGGGACGCTCGTACGATGCCCGAACTGGCTCCGAAATCGCTGCATCTGGTACTGACTTCGCCGCCTTACTGGACGTTGAAGGAATACCGGGACACCGACGGGCAATTGGGACACGTGGCGGATTACGAGCAGTTTCTCGACGAGTTAGACCTTGTCTGGGAACGCTGTTTCGAGGCCCTGGTGCCGGGCGGTCGGTTGATTTGCGTGGTCGGAGACGTGTGTCTTTCCCGACGGAAAAACGGCGGCCGCCACACGGTCGTGCCGTTGCACGCCTCGATTCAAGAGCGCTGCCGCACGATGGGCTTTGACAACGTGGCCCCGATCATCTGGCACAAAATCTCCAACGCGGCTTACGAGGTATCCGGCGGAAGCAGCTTTTTGGGTAAACCTTTCGAGCCCAATTCGGTCATCAAGAACGACATCGAGTTCATCCTCATGCAACGCAAGCCGGGCGGATACCGCAAACCCACCTTGGCCGCGAGGGTTCTCAGCGTCATCTCGGGCGAAAACCACAAAAAATGGTTCCAGCAGATTTGGACCGGTGTGACCGGGGCGTCGACCAGACGGCATCCCGCACCCTACCCTATGGAACTGGCCGAGCGACTGATTCGTATGTTCAGTTTCGTCGGCGATACGGTGCTCGATCCGTTTTCGGGCACGGGCACTACGTCGGCCGCCGCCTTGTGTCATGGCCGCAATAGTATTGGCTACGAGATCGACGAGGAGTACTTCAAGCACACCGTCGCCTCGGTCCAAGATGCGGCGAGCGATCTCTTCAGGAAAGCTCAAGTCAACATACATGGTTCCTGGTTGGCCCCATGAAAACTGACGGCTTCTCTTTCCAACTGCATCACACGGACGCGGGATGTGCGGCGCGGCGGGGTTCGTTTGATACGCCGCATGGGACGGTGGAAATGCCGGCCTTTATGCCCGTCGGCACGCTCGGGACCGTCAAGGGACTGGAGATCGAGCAGGTTCGCGAGACCGGCGCCCAGATGATCTTGGGCAATACCTATCATCTTACCTTGCGGCCTGGGGAAGAGGTGGTCAAGCAGCTTGGCGGGCTGCACGGGTTCACCGGTTGGGACGGGCCGATCCTGACCGATAGCGGCGGGTTTCAACTCTTCAGTCTGGCCCATCGCACCAAGGTGACCGAGCAGCAGGCCGTCTTTCGCTCGCATATCGACGGGCGATCGCTGAGCCTTTCGCCCGAGCGGGCCGTGGCCATCCAAGAGGCCCTCGGGAGTGACGTGGCCATGGTGTTGGACCACGTCGTCGCGCTACCCAACGAGCCGGAAGTGGTCCGCGACGCCACCGAGCGGACCGTTCGCTGGGCCCAAAGATGTCAGCAGGCGGCCCGACGCAAGGATCAGGCCCTGTTCGCCATCGTCCAGGGCGGCTTGGATCCCGAGTTGCGAGCCCAATGTGCTCGGCAGTTGGCCGAGATGGAGTTCGTCGGCTACGCGGTCGGCGGATTGAGCGTCGGCGAGGAACCGGCCGAAATGTACCGGGTGCTCGATGTGACCGTCCCCGAGCTGCCGGCGGCGAGGCCCCGGTATCTGATGGGCGTCGGCCGTCCGGAAGATCTTTTGGAGGCGATTGCCCGGGGTATCGATCTGTTCGACTGCGTGATGCCGACGCGCAACGGCCGCAATGCCATGGCCTTCACGGACGAGGGTCCGCTGCGGCTGCGGAACCTTCAATTCGAGCGCGATCAATCCCCCCTTCAGACCGGATGCCCGTGCCCCGCGTGTCAGCGAAGTCGCGGATATATTCGGCATTTATTCCAGTCGGGCGAGATGCTGGGCCCGATTCTGCTGTCGATCCACAACCTGACCTACTACCAGCGACTGCTGGCCGGCGCCCGAGAGGCGATCGAGACCGACCGATTCGAGGCGTTTCGGCGTCAGAAGCTGGAAAATTGGGGTCGGGCGGCGAAGGATTGAGCCGGGCGCCCTTGCTGCATGGGGGGGAACTGTCTATGATAATGGGTTACGATTGTGCGGCTGCGGCCCGAGCAATGCAAGCATTGGGCCGATTGTGTGATTGCCGCCGAGTGTGCCGGTCCGCTACGAATCGGATCCCGACCGAACGCCACAAGAGACCGTGGCAGCAAGGATTAACGTGAGTTGGAATTTTCTGAGTGATTTGACCCTCTTGGCCCAACAGGCCGATCCAATCGAAGAGGCGCCCTGGTTCGTCAAGCACGGCAACCTGTTCCTCTTCGGGTCGATCGGCTTATTGTTCTACTTCCTGCTGATCCGTCCGCAGCGGCTCGAGCAGCGGCGTCGGCAGGAGATGCTCTCCGCGGTGAAGAAGAACGACCGAATCGTTACGTCCGGAGGGATTTATGGCGTAGTGACCAACATCGACGCCGAGGCCGGCGAAGTCACCGTCAAAGTGGATGAAGCAACCAATACCAAACTTCGCCTGAGCCTGGGCTCGATCACACGGATCGATACCCCCGAGTCGTCGGGCGAAAACTCCAAGAAAGCGTAGGAAACATTACCCATGTCCGAAGTCATGTCTTTTCTCACCGCAACGTCCATTTTCCTGGGCATCGTCGCCCTGATGCTGGTCCCCTTCCTGGTCGGCGGTTTCTTGGCCCGGAGCTTCCGAATGCCCGACCACGGCTGGAAGATTGGCCTAGTGCTTTGGAGCCTGACAATCGGGTCGGTGATTGTCGTGACCGGCTGGCCGCCGAAGTTGGGAATCGATCTGAAGGGTGGCGCCATCCTGGTCTATGAAGTCGACCAGGAGAAGAAGCAGGAACCGGGCAAGACGCTCGGCTCGGAGGAAATGGGCAAGCTGATCACCGCCATCGGCCGGCGAGTGAACCCCGGCGGCGTGAAGGAAGTTACGATCCGCGAGTACGGCGTCGAGCAGATCGAGATCATCATTCCCGAGGTAGATACCGACGAAGCCCGGCGAATCGAGAAAATGGTCAGCCGGGCCGGAACGCTCGAATTCCGCGTGCTGGCCGATAGTTTCAAGGACAAGACCCTGATCCAACAGGCACAAGACGAAAGCGGCAAAGTTGTTCGCGACATCGAAGGCAACGTCTTGGGGCGCTGGGTCGAGATCCAGCAGGGAGACACCCCGCAGGATGAGGAACGTATTCGCGGGTTGCTCAGTTATGCAAATACCGCCAAACGCACGGTCAAACGCGGCAGCCGCGAGGTGGCGGAACTCCTCGTTGTTCAGGACACGTTCGACGTCACCGGTGCGTACCTGATCCGAGCCCAACCCGACATGGATCAAAGAGGCCAGCCCTGCGTGACCTTCATGTTCAACACCATGGGCGGGAAACTGTTCGGCGGGCTGACCGGCAACAACTTGCCAGACTCGCAGGATCGCAAACGCCAATTGGCTATTATCCTCGACGGATACCTCTATTCGGCCCCTAGCATCAATAGCACGATCACCACGCGGGGTGAAATCTCCGGCTCGTTTACCAACGAAGAAGCCGGCGACCTGGTCAGCGTGCTCAACGCCGGCAGCCTGCCGACGGCCTTGGCCGAAGAGCCGATCAGCAAGATGACGACCGGCCCCACGCTCGGCCAGGATACGATCGACAAGGGCCGGATCGCCATTCTCGTGTCCATCTCGCTGGTACTGGTGTTCATGCTGTTCTACTACCGTTTTGCGGGCATTGTGGCCTGCGGGGCCTTGATGCTGAACCTGCTGTTGATCCTGGCCGTGATGATTGCCATCAAGGCCGCGTTTACCTTGCCCGGGCTGGCCGGTTTGGTGCTGACCATCGGTATGGCCGTCGACGCCAACGTGCTGATCTTCGAGCGTATCCGTGAGGAACTCAATCGGGGCGCCGCTCTGAGGATGGCCATCCGCAACGGGTTCGCCCGCGCTACGACCACCATCGTCGACGCCAACTTGACCACGCTGATCACCGCCACCGTGCTGTACGTTATCGGAAGCGACCAGATCAAAGGCTTTGCCGTCGTGTTGTGGTTGGGCGTCGTGCTGAGTATGTTTACGGCCATCTTCTGCTCGCGCGTCGTGTTCGACATCGCCGAACGCCGCCGATGGATCACAAGCATCAAAATGATGAGACTGCTCGGCGGGACCAGCATCGATTTCCTTGGCATGCGACACATGGCGGCCATCGCGTCGGTTGTCGTGATCGTGGCTGGCATGGCGGGCGTCTTCTCCCGCGGCGCCGGACTGCTGGACATCGACTTCACCGGCGGCGTCTCCGTCCAGGTGGTCTTCAAAGAAGACAACCTGCAGGATGTGGCTGAAGTCCGCAAGATGCTGGGCAAAAAACCAGAAGACGAAAAACCGGAAGGCCTGATCAAACTGGAAGACCTGACCGTCAGCGACGTGAATGTGGGAGAGGAGACGGATGGCATGCGGTGCATGAGCAACACGACCATAAGCGGGCTAGCCGATATGCAAGCGATCACGCACGACGCGTTCGGCGACAAGCTGGCCGCCAACGCCGTGGCAATCGGCGAAATGGGCCTGATCGAAGCCGTCGCACCGGCCCCGGCGGAAACTGAAACCACGGAACCCGAAACCACTGAGCCGGAATCGACCGACCAGAGTCGCCACGATCTGCCGGACGATTCGATGCTAGCCTTTGCCGGCGACGCCTCGGGCATGTTATTGGCCCAAGTCGAACCGGCCGAAGAGGAAGCCCCCGCCGAGGAAACCCCTGCTGAGGAAACCCCTGCTGAGGAAACTCCTGTCGAGGAAGCACCTGCCGAAGACGCACCAGCCGAGGAAACTCCAGCCGAGGAAACTCCAGCCGAGGAAACTCCTGCTGAAGAAGCTCCTGTCGAAGAAGCACCCGCCGAGGAAGCACCTGCTGAAGAAGCACCTGCGGAAGAAACTATCGAGCAGCCGGCGGTCGATCCGCTGGCTGGCGGGACGGCCGCCCAGTTGACCTTCGACATGCCGGTCAGTTTCGACACACTGACCGAGATCCTGATCACGGAGTTCGGCGCCGAGACGGCCGTGCCGACGTTCGAAGCGTCCAGCCCGGCAGACGGCTACAAGGAAGAAGACGGCCGGTCCTACTCCACGTGGGACCTGCGCATTAAGCTCACGCCGGATGAGGCCGGGCCTCGGCTCGAGTCGATCAAGACACGGATTGCCGACACGCCGTTTTTCCCGGCCCTGAACTCGATCGGGGCCAAGGTAGCCGGCAGCACGCAAACCCGGGCCGTGACCGCCCTGGTCGCCAGCTTGCTATGCATTGTGGGCTACATTTGGATTCGGTTCCAGCA
>CAYYOX010000109.1:0-14066 GCA_964473065.1 uncultured Planctomycetaceae bacterium
AGGTCAGGTAGACGTTGTAGGTCTCGCCGGGATCCAAGCCGGTGGCCGTGGTGGTCAGCACCGGAGCAGGCGTTGCGCCGGCCGGGTCGTCGTTGGAGTATAACGAACTGCCGCCGGGGACCCCATCTGCGTCCAGTCCGCCGTTGCCGTGTGTGGCCGTGTTGTGATCCCAGAGGCCGTCATCGCCGACCCAAGCGGGTGGATCAGCGAAGTAGTCGACCAGCGAACCGGTCGCCTTGTTGACCGTGTTGCCGTCGGGGCCGACGGTGGCGTCGGCATAGATCGCCCCGTCGCCGAGGAGCTCCATGAAGGTTGGCGGGATCACGTCGACCAGCAGCCCATCGTAGTAGCTGCCGCCAGCGCCTCCGACGTCGATCGACACCTCGGTCACACCGCTGACTTCGCCCAGCAGGGCCAGTTTGGCAGTTTTCCCTTGCGCATTCGGGACGCCAGTATCGATGTTATAGTTCGCCAAGTAGTTATTGAGCGAGTTTCCCGTAATGGCCGCATTGACCCCGGCCGTAAGGTCGTAGTAGGTCAGGTAGACGTTGTAGCTTAGCGAGGAATTCAGGCCGCTGGCCGTGGTTCTGATCACCGGGGCGGGCGTTGCGCCGTTCGGGTCCTCGCTGGAGTACCACGAGCTCCCGCCGGCCTCTCCCGCTGCAGTTAGTCCCCCATTCCAATCTGCAATGTTGTGATCCCACTTGAGGTCGTCGCTTGTGTTACCATCGGGCGGATCGTTGACCCAGTCGTCGACGGATCCGGTCACACTGTTGATCGTGTTCCCGCCCACGCCGTAGCTGGCGTCGGCGTAGATCGCCTCCGCCGACATGCCATCGAGGATGCCTGCCGAGGCCGGGGCCATGAGGCCAAGTACTACACATGCTGCAATCAAACTTCTCATCGTTACGTCTCCTTGAATCTGAAACACTTGAAGAACCATATTACACGGGCGCCTTCTGGAAAAACGGTTGCCCGCCGCGACGATGCCCGAAAACCGGTTCGCAGCAGACAAGAGATTTTGACTAGGGTTCCGTGGCCGACAAGAAGCTCAGGCAGCAGACGAGCATGTCAAGAATCAACACCGTCACGGTGCCGTGCAACCGACGACGCACATCACCCGGTTACTTCGCTGCCTCGTCGTAAAGAAGGAATCTTGGTGGAATTACACGTTTCTCAGCCCACACGCCACGCGGCCGTTTCGGCAGGGCTCGTCCGAACCGCCAAGCGAAACACTCGTACCACGAATCGTCTAGGTATTCCCTGTAGGTTCCTTTAGTATGTCACGTTTTGCCAGGATGTAAACCAGAATTACGTCCATTTTTTTCCGTAACATCGTACGCCCCACTATCGGGTTATAGGCGTGAGTTGCCCAGGGCCGTGTGCAAAGCCGGATTCTTTCCGTATAATGGATTCGAAGTGCATGTGAAATGGCGGTCGTGTAACCGTAAGTCATTAACAGCAAACCTTTTGTGGCTGGCTGGCGAAAGCCGCGATCTTCGGTCCCAAAGGGCCATTTATGGCCCTTGACCGCGAAGCGGTATTAGGCCCGTGCTTTAGCACGGGTCGTCAAGTAGCCTAGCGAGTCCCGCTGCCGAGCCCGTCTCGCCCCGGCTTTGCCGGGGCGAGACGGGCTCGGCCAGAACGTGGCGCGTGGAGCCAGCACAACCCGGCGTAAACGCCGGGTCTAATACCGCCTGCGGCGGAAAGGACCATAAATGGCCCTATTACTGAAGCCATCGGCGTGAACGAAGAGATGTGTGCAACAACGAGGGCTGACGCCCTGGGCTATTGACTGCCGCCGCGTTGCGGCTTACGAAGAGTCGCTGACCAAGCTGCCAGAAAGAACTGTCAGACCCGAGACATCGAGCACCATCCGAAAACATCCCCCGCGCCGTCCTTGGTGGTATCTTCCATGAGCCCTTCTTCCCGTAAGCCCCGAAAACCGTGTCCCGAGGTGGCGGGGTTCGTCGCGTCGGCCCGGGTCTATGGGCGTCGTCTGCTGAGCGGCGTGGCCGACTACATCGACCGGCACGGCCCGTGGTCGGTCTTTGTCGAACCCTATTCGTCGGGCCGTTTCGACAGCAAGTGGCTTCGGCGCTGGCAGGGCGACGGCGTGCTGGCCTTCATCGAGAACCGCCAGGACGCCCAGCGTTTGAAGCGGCTGAAGGTCCCCATCGTCGAGACCTACGGCCATCTGCGCGACCTGGGCCTGCCGCAGGTTTGCAGTGACGAACGGGCGATCGCTCGACTGGCGGCCGAACATCTGCTTCAACGCCGGTTCAGGAACTTCGCCTTTTGCGGCTATCGGAACCAACCCTGGTCGAAGCGTCGAAAGGAAGGTTTTGCCGAAGCGATTCAGCAGGCCGGGTATACGTGCGCGTATCACGCGGCAGATCGCGACCATGAAACGCTGCGTGAGTGGCAGCAAGCCCGAGAAGAGATGGTCGAGTGGCTCGGCGAGATGCCCAAACCCTTGGGGATCATGGCCTCTTCCGACCGTCAAGCTCACGACATCCTCGAAGCGTGTCGCCTTGCCGGTCTGGCGGTTCCGGAGGAGGTGGCCGTGATCGGCGTGGACCACGACGAAACATTGTGTCGGCTCTCCGAACCTTCGCTAAGCAGCGTGGCCGACGATCCGCAGCGCATCGGCTACGAGGCGGCCCGCCTGCTGGACGATTTGATGTCCGGCAAGCGAGAGACGGGCGATTGTTTGCAGCCGCAGCTCTATCCGCCGCAAGGCGTCGTCTCGGGCCGCTCGACCGAGATCACGATCGTCGACGACCCGGTCGTTGCCGACGCGCTGGCGGTGATCCATCAGCGCGCCTGTGAGAACGTCACGGTCAACGAGGTGCTCAACGAGGTGGGCGTTTCTCGCAGCATTCTTTACGAACGCTTCAACAAATCGCTGGGCCACTCGCCGCACGAGCACATCATGCTCATTCGCTTGCGACGCGTCCAGGAGCTACTATCGCACACATCTTGGTCGCTGGAGCGGATTGCCGAAGACGCGGGTTTCGAGTATCCCGACTACCTGGGCCGCGTTTTCCGAAAGCGTTTCGGCCTCACCCCCGGGCAATATCGCAAGCGCAGACAGGCCGAGCAGGAAGAGCGCATGGGGCCCTGAATGGCCGGACATATCCCCAAAGTTAGTTCGACTCGCCTTGCGTCGTCGGCGTATGCCAGAACGTTTTGTAGTAGGCTTTGTCGGCGGCGTAGACGTCGATCGGGTCCTTGCCCAAATCGAATGAGGCCGGCAGAACGCCGCTACGTTTCATCTCGCGCACGTAGTGGTGATTGGGCTTGAAGCCCGGCATGTCGAATCGCTTGATCTCGTTAAGCCTTGCCCGGGCCGCCTGGAGATGGACGAGGATCGTCCGGAAGTCTGGGTCGTCGTCGCCATCAAAAACGATCGGATGGCGGATGGCCCTGGGGCGCTGGCTGCGGTTTTCGGCAACCTCTTTAGGCTCCGAGATTTCTGAGACCGGCGGTCCGTCGGCGTATCCGCCGGCCTGTTTCGATAAGCCGGCCATAAGGAACAACGACTTCTCCGGTCGACTCAGGTTGAACACCCGATGCCGTGAATAGCGGCTCAGCGGCCGCCGCCAGGAGAGAAAATCGTAATAGCTGTCCAACGGTATGCCGGCCGTAACGTGATAGGGCAACTGCTCCTTGGAGTGGCACGCGCCGCAACGCCGCGCCACGGCCTCGACGGCCGGACCGGTCGACGGCCAATCGTCGGCCAACTCGCGACTGAACTCGTGGTGAGCCCAGTCGCCGCCGACCTGACCCGTGCCGTAGGCGGCGTAGGTGCCCGGGTAAGTCGCTCCCACGTCGATCCAGAGCCGAACCAGCTTCTTTTCGTGCGGCGTGAGTTGCACATCGTAGTGGCTCGGGTCGATCATCTTCATCAGCGGCGAGGCAGAACTGTAGGTCACATAGGGCCGGTCGTTGCCGTACTGTCGACCGGAGCCGTCACGAGGTACGCCCTGCGTGTCCTTGATTTGCCAGTGAAGGTAAAGCGAATAGTAGCTCAGCGAAAAGACAGGCCCGCGATCACCGCTAAGCACAACGGTCCCCTCGGGCTTGTCCGGACTGTGGCACTCGACGCAATGGCGGTCAAAGATCGGCTGGATGTCGCGGGGGAAGTCCATGATGGGCGGCACGCCGGCAATCGGCCTGATCTTGCTCGGCTCGCGTCCCATGGCCATTTGACCGGTCCGCGGACGCTTGCTCGGAGTCTGCTGACGCGGCTCGTGGCAGCCGACGCAACTGAGCTTCTCGCCCGGCTGTAGCGTGACGAAGCTGCGCATCTGCTTGATCGACCTGCCGTTTTCGTCCAGCAGGACGAAGTAGACGCTCCGCATGGGCGGGACCTCGAAGCAAGCCGACCCGTCGGGCTCGACCGGCACCGTGCCGAGGATCCGCTTGATGGTCGAGGTCACGCCATGTCCGATCGGTTGCGACCCGCCGCCGGTGAAGTTGGCCGGCTTGGGCAGGTCTTCCATGATCAGCAGTTGCTTGACGGCACCGCGCTTGACCCCGGCCATCTTTCGGCCCTCGTAGACGTCGCTGAGGAACACGGTGGCCGAGTCCTTGGCCAGGTCGGTCCGCGGCGAAACGATCTGCTCGCGCGGTCGGCGGATGACGGGCCGCGGCTCTTGCACCGGATGGCCTTGGGCCGTGTAAAGCGTCGAGGTCTCTCCGCGGCCGTTCAGCAGGCCGATCGTATGGTCGTCGACGACCACTAGAAACGCGTCGACCGAGAGCGGATAGGGGTCGCGGTAATTCTTGCCCCCGGTAATGTTTCGCATTGATGAAGTGTGGTTCGGTCCGTGCCGACCGGTGGCCAGGGCGACGTGGCCGGCGTGTTCGTTCTGGCCATGGTGCGGGCTGTTGATCAACACGATCTGGTCCGTGCCGGGGATCGATCGGCCGTCGATGAACACGCCGCCGGGGATCAGGTTGCCGTAATAGACCATCTGTCCGGTCCCGTCCGGGTTCATCGTCCACAGGTGGTGGAAGGTGACCGTATCGCGATTAACGTATTCCCAGCGAGTGTAAAGGACGCGTCCGTCGGGCAGCACGGACGGTGTGTTCTCGGTGAACGAACCGGACGAAAGCATGCGGATGTTCTTCCCGTCGGCGTCACAACGGTAGAGCACGGCCGTCTCGGCATACCAGCAGCCGATCCAGCGATGGCATCGGGTCGAGCAGAAGACGATATCGCCGTTGGGCAGGTAGGTCGGCTCGACGTCGTCGTCCGGCCCGTCGGTCAGTTGCCGCAAGCCCGTGCCGTCGATGCCGATCTCATACAGGTGATAGCGATGCGTACCGCCCTTGCGGTAGGAGAAAAGGATCTTCCGGGCGTCGTAGTGGACCTGCGGATCGCGGACCGCCCCGCCGGGGTCGTCGATCAGATCGGTGATCTTGCCGGTGCGGAAGTTGAGCTTCGTCAGCCGCGTGCCGTCTTCCCCATAGAACCAGACGCTGGGATCGACGCACGAGTAGCCGAAGTTGGCGTAGTAGTGGTTGGCCGTATCCCGGCCGTGCCCCCGCTGGGCGAAGACGATCTCTTCGACGCCCAATTTCTTCAAACGCTCGACAGCCGGCGGCTTCTGAGCCAACATGGCGTTGACTTGGGCCTGGCGCTGTTGTGCCTGACGGGTTCTTCGCGTAAGGTTGGCCGCCTTCACCGCCTCCGCGCGGGCCGGTGCGTTGTATCGGGCCTTGACCTGTCCGGCCGAAAGGGCCCGATTCCAGATCGAGATCTCGTCGACGTACCCGCGAAAACGGAAGGCCTCATGGGCGTGCTTCGTGGCCGAGTCGCCGATGCCCAGGGCGTCGTCCGGTTCGCCGATCGTGCCGTCGAAGGCGGCCGTCCGGGTTAGGTGCCCATCCAAGTAGACGGCCAGCTTGCTCATGGTCGGGTTCTGTTCGTTACGTTCGGCTACGCCCACGAGGTGATGCATCTGGCCGACGGCGACCGAACCACCTTCGCAGAAGGTGTAGGTTCCGTCACTCTGGCCGTGGCCGAGGCTCAGCAGGGTCTTGTGCAGGGCAAGCTGATACGAATAGGCCGGCCCGCCGCCCCATTTCATCACCAGCCGAGTCCACCCTCCGATCTGCGTGGGATAGACCCAGGCTTCGATCGTATAGCTGGGCCCCAGTTGCACGTCGGAGGATCCTTCGTTGGACAGATACTGCGCATCGCCCGGCTCGACCCCCAAGGCGATCGCCCCGCCGAGGACGCCCGGTAGTTCGTCGGCCGAGACGTACCGCGCCGCACCGCCAACGACGGTCAGGTCATCATGCACTTCACCGGCCTGATCGGCCGTCGAGCCGTTGAAATCCCAATGGGCCACCAACGCCTCGTCCGAGGGGGCCTCAGCCCCGGTCGGTGACACGAGAAACATGACAAGGAGCCAAGATGCTGGAAACAGTTGTTTCATGGTTGTGCTTTCGGATCTCTTGGGTTTTCAGGATCAACTCTTGCCGAGAAACGGGCCGCCGAGTTGCGTGTTCAAATAGTCCGCAATGTGCGTGCAATCATTTACTGTAACCGTTCACGGGATTGTTTAGCCACGGATGAAACACGGATTTAGTTTAGGAAACACAAGGGCCGACTTTTCGCCTTGTCGGCCTACTCCTGATCGATTCGGCCGGCATTGCTCTTCAGTAAATTCTCTCCGGGAAGCCATAATCCGGAATACGATGGATCCAGAGCGCCCCTTTAATGATTTGCTGGGTAATTCTTTCATGTTGAAGGATGATTCTTTCTCTCTATCCGTGTTCAATCCGTGTTTCATCCGTGGCCCCAAACCGTGTTGTGCCGAATGAAGCCGTGAGCGGCTACCATTTACTCTTGACCAACTTCCACTTGGGCCTGTGCTTCGGCGCGGAGTTTCTGCAAGTATTCCATCGCCAGGCCGGTCTGTTGGTGTACGTAGTCGATGCCTGCCGGTTTCCCGTCTTCGATGGCAGGATGGCAGAATTCCCAGTTCACATAGCCTTCATAGCCGGCCGCTGCGAGGGCTTCGAGATAGGCGGGATAGGCCACCTGGCGGCCCCAGAATCGCTTGTCGAAGTAGCCGCCCGCCGCCAGTTCGACGCTACCGTCGGCCGCGCGACGAAACTCGCCGTTGACGTGGGTATGGACCGTCAGCTTGCCGCTTGCCCGGGCCATTTCGCGGGCATGGTCGGCCGAATCGGCCTGCGGTTCGATGTTGATGTCCATGCACGCCTTCAGGGCGGGCGAGCCGACGTCCTCGATCAGCGAGAGTACGTCCTGATAGCAGTTGACCACGTCGGGACCATGGTTCTGCATTGCCAGAACGATGCCGTAGTCTTCCGCGACCTTGGTCAGTTCCCGCAGGCCTTCTACCACGAATCCACGGCGATCCTCTTTGTAATAGCCGAACTGATCGTATCCGTACGTTTCATCATAGGTGCCGATCCCCTCGTGAATCGTGATCCCTCGCCAGGCGGCGAAGATTTTGCACATCGGCACGCCCAGATCATGGGCCAGCTTGAGGCACTCTCTGACGTAGCAGATCATCGCCTCGCGATGGACGGGCACCGGGCTGGAAAGATCGCAGTTGGGCGAAATCGCGCAGATAGGAAGCCCCAACTCCCCGGCCAGATCGCGGATCTCACGGCGATCGCTCGGCGAGAAGTCCATCGGAGCGGCGTGCGGGCGTTCCGCGTCCAGTTCGATGCCTTCCCAGCCCTGCTGCTTGGCCAGGCGCATCATTTCCTTGACGCGCAAACCTTCGCCCTGATACCAAACACCGCGATAGGTGATGCTGTAAAGCCCGAGCTTCATGTTCGTTCCTCTCGATTCTCAAGTTCAACGCTTACCGATATCTCGTCCCATGGCATACGCCTTGCCGAGAAACTGGCCGAGAAACTGACCGATGAATTGCGTGTGAGTGCCTATGGTTGTGTTCAGACTCATTCGATGCTCACCAAACTCAGGACTTGCCGTTCACCGCGGCTGCGCTGTTCTAATTGAACGACGTACACGCGGTCGCCGGCCGGCGTAACTGTTGCCCTGGCTCCGGTAACGCCCTTCAGTTGCAGCGGATTTGCGCTGTAAATGAAGAGCTTCCCTTCGATGGCCCCGGCCTTTGGGTTCAACTCGATTGTGATGCCCGACCCGGACGGTCGCACTTCCTTGATCTCGGCCGAGCCCATTGAATAATGCAGGCTCGATCCGACCAGGACCGGCTGGTCCTCGTCCTTCGGCTGGGCGGTCAGCCGCAGCAGGGCCACCCCGCGCGGGGGAACGTTCCTTGCGGCGAAGTCGGCGTTACCCAGCCCCACGTATCTTTCATCCCAGAACGACCACACGTGGAATTCATCGCCCAACGCGCCCAACTCCGTGGTGTTCAGCACCACGTCGGCCGGCTCCTCGCCCGTGTTGTACAGCGCAACCGATGCAAAATTGCCCCACGACCTCTCGGCCACGAAACCGAACTGACGGTGCCATGGGTCCACGCCGCCGTTCATCGACCAGCCCTTGTCCGGTGCGGGAGGATTGAGTATCTCGACCATGTGCATGGCACGCGAGCCCGGGCTGAACACCTCGGTCCTGTCCAGGGGCTCTGAAATCATGTTCAGTCCTCCCAGCAGCCCCACGTAGCTCTCCCAGGCATGCGCGTTATTCGTCTCGCGAACCGCGAAGGTCGCGTCCGGGTCGCAGGCGAAAAGGATGCCGTTGGCCAGGGCGCTCTGCGCGGCCGTGCGAATCAAGGCCGGAACCACACCTGGACCGGGGTAAAACTGGTCCGACAAGGCAGGCGGGGTATTCCACCTGCCGCCGCGAGGGCTGTCCGAACCGACTCGCACCGCGTCCACGAAACCCGCCAGGCAACGCTCCACGTTGCCTGTGCAGGCAAGGATGTAGCTGTCTTCGCCTAACTCCTCGCGCAGAATCCCGTACAGGTGCCGCATAGCCTGCACGCGGGTCAGCTTCGGGTTGTAAAGGCGGCCTGCGCCCGATATGTGGTTGAAGTCAAACTTATAGTAGCGGTAACCAACCTGATACATTCGACGTACGGATTCCCGGATGAACTTCTCCCCCTCCGGGTGCGTGGGGTCAATGTAGCCTGCGCCGTCTTTGCGCGGTTTTCCCTGGTACCAGTGCTTCGGCTTGGGGGCATACGTATTCATCACGGCCATCCATATCCCCGGAATGGCGCCCGCCTGGCGAATCGCATCGGCCACGACCTTCATGCCGTCAGGGAATCCCCCGGGATGCGCCCGCCAGTCGCCGCGATCAACCTGCCACAGGTCGTCCAACTGAATGACCTGCATCGGAATCCTGTCGCGGTGCTTGCCGACGGCCTTCGCCACTCTGCCCACAATATCCGCTGTAATGCCTGTGTAGGGACCGTACCAACTGAGCCAGCCGAAAAGGGCGCCGCGCTGCGTTCGAGAGCCGTGGGTTTCGGCGATCCAGCGGAACATGGTCTGCACCGCCTCGCGGTAGGGCCTGGCCAGGACCAGTATCTGCTCGCTTTCGCGAGTCTCGCCGGGATCCACCAGGACGTCGTTCATCGTGCCCAGGATCTCCAACAGCATTCGCCCGTGATCGACCCTTACATTGAACCGCACGTCGGACACAGGCGGGCCAACTGCCCCCATGGTCAGGCCTCTTTGGCTGCTATCCGTATACAGGGTGATGACATCACGAAAGGCCCGCCAGTGACCGTCCTTGCGGCGAGGGTCACGTGTTGAGTACTGGACCCGGCCGAGATATGCCTTTTGATGGGCCAGTTCTTCCTCGCTTGGAAGCACCCGCTCCAGGTTCCCGATGCGGCGGTTATAAAAGCTGGTGGTACCCAGACACCACGAAGCGGGATCGCCCGCACACACGAAAGCGTCCCGCGGGGTGCGGCACAGGATAAAGTTGTGCAAGCGGACCTTCTCGGCGGATCCGTTTTTGAACTTTGATCGCAAGGTGAAGCCAGACCCGTCCTCCAACTCGCAGATTGTCCAGGTGAGCGCGTAGCCGTCCGGATGGACCCAGGAGAAACTGCGGTCCTCCCCGGGGTAACCCAGCGCGGTTTGGCGCACGCGGCTTGCCGTCTGTGGCGTTGCATTCGGCGTCCATGTCAGCAACTTTTCTTCTTCGCCTACAAGCAGCGTGAGGCCGGGCCGGCCACCGGTCAGTCTCATCCCCTTTGCCGAGAACTCCAGCACGCCATTTTCGGCGCTCAGCCGCATGTCATCCTCGCCTGCCGCCAGGGCCGGCACAGTAGCCAGCACGAGCAGCGCCGAAGCCGCGGCAATGCGCCCCGTACTCTTCACAAACTCACGACGCGACGTGCTCTTCTTAGTGATTTTGCTCATGATTCTTGTCTCCCTTCATGGAATTTACTTTCGATAGACGCCTGGATGCGGATCATTGCACGGGCACTCATTGCACGGGCATAACTCATTGCACGGGCATAACTCATTGCACGGGCATAACCTTCACGTCCTTCCGTCTGCCCTTGGGGACGACCGTCATAAATCAGCTTCCCATTGTGCAGGACACCCTCGACGGTCGTGTTATACGGCGCGTGCAACTTGAATTGCACGTCCCACTGCTTCGGCCATGCGGGGAAGAGAAGGATCTCGCGGTCCTCGCACTGCATCAGCATCGTCGAGAGGATCATCATCAGGTTCCCGCCGTGGGTCTGATCGGGTAGCCAGTCGTTGCCCGGCCCCCGGAACCCCGGGAAACGAGCCTCTGCGTCTCGGGCGGCGCCCCCAGTACACCTGGTTTCCGCCCGGTGATGCACGTTGCCCACCGGCATCGAGCCTTCCGGCCCCTGACTGGGCGAGTCCCAGGTGACGTTGTAGCGGTTCAGCGGATCGGGAGCTTCCTCTGCCGCCACAAACGAAGCCAAGACGAGCATCGCGGCCAACAACGCTTTCGATACGATTCTATTCGTCCCCATGATCATAATGTGTTCTTTGCACTTCCCGTCTATAGTTTGAGATCCTAATACTGTTTCAAGTAACCGCCGTCCATGGCGATGGAAGTTCCGTTGAAAAACTCTCCGCGCGGGGAGGCCAGCAGCGCTACGAAAGCGCCCAAGTCTTCCGGTTTGCCGAACTTGGCCGCCGGCGAGAGGTTCTTCCAATTCTCAAGGACCTGCTCCGTGGAAACGCCTTCCTCTTCCGCGTACTTCCCTGCCAGATCCGTTACCAGCGGTGTGTCGAAGTAGCCGGGACAGAGCACGTTGGCCGTGACGCCGTCGGCCGCGGCCTCGGTGGCGATGCACTTCGAGAAGGCGTTGATGCCCGTTCGAAGGGTGCTTTGCACGACCGACGATTTCTCGGGCTGCAGTCCGGTTGCCGAGCCGATGTAAATCAGACGCCCATAGCCGCGTTCTCTCATGCCGGGCAATAGGCCGCGGGTCAAGCTAATGGCCGGGCGCAAGATCAGGTCGATTCCCTCTTCCCAATGTTCGTCCGTTGCTCGGGTGAAAGGGAACGTCGGCGGATGGCCCGTGCTGAGCACGAGAATATCGATTGCTCCCAGCACCGCCTCGGCACGATCCAGCAGTTTGCGGACGTCGGTCTGATTTCGCAGGTCGGCCGCGACGCCCGTGACTTGACTGCCCGTCTCCTGGGCAATCTGCTCGGCGGCCTTGTTGGCCCGATCGGCGTCGCGAGAGCAGAGGACAACTCGAACGCCTTCGGCAGCAAGCTGCTTGGCACAAGCAAAGCCTAAGCCGTAGCTCGCGGCGGTTACCAGGGCCGTTTTTCCGCTTAATCCTAGATCCATGGTCCCACTTATCCTTAATCTACGGGAAGGTCGCATCGACATCAGCATAGCACGCCAAGCATGTCTCTTGAACCGGAAAATCGTCTTTTCTTACCAGAATTCTGTCCGGGCCATCGAGTTCCGGGAGTCGGTTTTCTCCTCGGCTCGTCGCGTGTCGCGGAATCGCCGGACGAATTTCCGGCGAAAAAAGACGTTTTTCCGGTTGCCAACTCGATCGATGACACGATATCTTGATACGGATGCTTGAAGAGACCGGATGGCTGTAAACATAGACGGAGTTTATTAGACATGATTGGTTGAACCGAAAATTCCGTCGTCTCGCTGGAAACCGCCTCACCCCAAGGAGTTCCCTCATGAAACGCTTGCTACTTGTTGCCATTGCCCTGCCGATGCTCAGTCTGTCGCTTTCGGCCGCCGAGCCGGAAGTGGTTTTCGAGGACACCTTCGACAGCAAACCGGCCGCAGGCTGGACCTGGCTCCGCGAGAATTCGGATGCCTGGCGAATCAAGGACGACGCGTTGGAAATCCGCGTCGAGCCGGGCGTGGCCCGCAACGTCAAGAATGCCCTGGTGCGGCCCGCCCCCGATCGCAGCCAGGGCAAGTACGCGATCGAGGTGACCGTTACCAGTCATACCGTGCCGACCCAGCAATACGAACAGGCGGGCATCACCTGGTATCAGAACGACAAGCCCGTCTTCAAGCTGGTCAAGGAATTGGTTAACGGCAAACTGCTGATCGTTCCCGGCGTCAAGCCGATGGCGGCCAAGTCGGTCCAGTTTCGGTTAATCGTCACCGCCGATAGTTGGACGGCCCAGTATCGCCCGGACGCAAAGGGCGAGTTCCAAACCGCCGCGACCGGCAAGCTGCCGGCGCCGGGCAAAGACCAAGTCAGCATCCAATGCTACAACGGCCCGCCAGAAGCCGAACACTGGATACGCTTCGACGATTTTCGCATCTTGAAGCTGGCCGAGTAGGATGTGACCTGCTCGATTGAACGCCGTGTCACGAACAACACCTTGCTACGAAGACAAGTCATGCCATCGAAACCGACCGACCCGACGCGCCGTCAGTTCCTGAAAAAGGTCGCCTCCACGGCAGTGGCGCCGTACGTGATTACTTCATCCGCCCTTGGCGCGGGCGATCGCCCGGCGGCCAGCGAGCGGATTACGATGGGGATGATCGGCAACGGCGGGCGAGGCGGCCACGTGCTGGAAGGATTCCTCGCCGACCCCCGAATCCAGTGCCTCGCGGTTTGCGACGTCGACTCCCAACGCCATGCCCGGGCCAAGCAAATGGTCGACGCGAAATACGGCAATACGGATTGCACGGAGTATGGCGACTTCCGCGAACTGCTCCGCCGCGCGGACGTCGACGTGGTTGCCATTGCCACGCCCGAACACTGGCACGTTCCAATCGCCGTTCGGGCGTGCGAGCAGGGCAAAGATGTCTATTGCGAGAAGGCGCTGTCGCTAACGATTCGAGGGGCCCGGGCGGCAGTGACCGCGGCGCGGCGATACGAACGCGTTTTTCAGGTCGGTACGCAGAACCGCTCGAACCCGGCCGCTCTGATCGGCTGTGATTTCGTGCGCAACGGTCACCTCGGCGAGTTGAAGTACGTCGAGGTGGGTACTTGGCATGCGTCGCGACCGTGCAACTTTCCCGCAGAGCCGGTGCCGCCGCACGTCGATTGGGACATGTTCCTCGGCCCGGCGCCGTGGCGGCCCTACAGCGCGGCCCTCCATCGTCCCAAAGGCTGGGCCTATTACCGCGACTCCAGCGGAGGCGGCACAACCGACGTCGGCGCCCACCTGTTCGATCTGGCCCAATTGGCCTTGGGAACCGAGCATACCGGGCCGGTGGAAGTCACGCCGCTCGACCCGGCCAAGCACGCCGGGCGTTATGTTGCGTTTCGTTATGCCGATGGCCGGATGATGTACCGCCGTACCGGGACGAGGCCCCTGACCGGCCGGCAGCAGGATTCGCCCGGCAACGACGTCAAGTTCGTCGGCACCCGCGGCTCGATCGAGATGATAACCTGCGCATGGGTCCACGTACATTACAATCCGAAAGAACTCGCCCATGAGGTCGCCGCCGTAAACCGGATGCTTTCGTATCGCAACAACAACCACGTGGCCAATTTCCTCGACTGCGTTATGAGCCGAAAGAAACCGGCCGCCGACGTCGAACTCGGTTGCCGCGCGGCGACGATCTGCCACATCAGCAACATCGCCCAATGGCTCGGTCGGCCGCTACGGTGGAATCGCGATAGCGAAGAGGACGTCAA
>CAYYOX010000110.1:0-6345 GCA_964473065.1 uncultured Planctomycetaceae bacterium
GATATGGGTCCGCAACAAGCGCGGGGCCCACTGGGAAGTCTCTTCCCGCGGCCGGCTGATCGTGGCGAGCATCGTGCGGAGGATTTCCATCCGAGCTTCACGCGATTGGACCAACGTGGCACGCATGATTTCTTCGCTGATCCCTTCGATTTTCAGATCGAGCTGGATGCCGGTGATCCCGTTTTGGGTCCCGGCGATCTTGAAGTCCATGTCGCCGAAGTGATCCTCGTCGCCGAGGATGTCGGTCAACAGTTCCCAGCGGTCGCCTTCCTTGACCAGACCGACGGAGATGCCGGCCACGGGGTTGCTGATCGGCACGCCGGAGGCCATCAGGCCCAAGGTCGCGCCGCATACACTGGCCATCGAGCTGGAACCGTTCGATTCCAGGATGTCCGAGATGATGCGGATAGTATAGGGGAAATCGTCCGGATCGGGCAGCACGGGCTTCACACTCCGCTCGGCCAAGGCGCCGTGCCCGACCTCGCGACGACCCGGTCCGCGGATCGGACGACACTCGCCGACCGAGAAGGGCGGGAAGTAGTAGTGCAGCATGAACTTCTGCGAGTATTCCTCGATCAGTCCGTCAACCCGCTGCTCGTCGCGACCGGTACCCAAAGCCACCGTGATCAGCGCCTGGGTCTCGCCGCGCTGGAACAGGGCCGAGCCGTGTACTCGCGGTAAAAGGTCGATCTTGCACTCGATCGGACGCAGGGTCTTGTAATCGCGACCGTCGGGCCGTCTCCCGGCCAGGATCTCGTCGCGGATGACCTGCTCTTCCAGGTCGTGCCAAGCGTGTTTGAAGGCGCCGGTTTGAATCGCGTCATCGGCTTTCGGGTCGGGAATCACTTCGCCGAGTGCCCGTTCCTTGACGGCCGCAGAAGCTTCCGACTTGGCCAATTTGCCTTCGGCCGACTTGGCGTCTTTCAGGGCCGTATAATACTGATCCTTCAGCCGGTCCAACAGGCCGTCGGACTCGGGGACCTCGTGCGGGGCCTTCTGCACGTTCACTTTCGCGGCCAGCTCTTCCTGCATCTCGACGATCTGCTGGATGTAACCGTGGGCCGCCATGATGCCTTCGGCCATCTGGTCCTCGGGCATTTCGCGGGCAAAGCCTTCGATCATCAGGATCGATTCCTTGCTGCCGGAGACGATCAGGTCCAACTCGCTCTCTTCGAGCATGTCCTGGGTGGGGAACGGCACGAACTGGCCGTCGACATACCCCATGCGGACCGAGGCGATCGGGCCCAAGAACGGCATGGGGGAGATCGTCAAGGCGGCGCTGGCCCCGTTCATGGCCAACACGTCGCCGTCGTTCTGTCGATCGCTGGCCATGACGAAGGTCATCACCTGAACTTCGTCATTGAACCCGTCGGAGAACATGGGCCGAATGGGTCGATCGATCAGCCGAGCGGTCAAGGTCTCTTTGGTCGTGGGGCGTCCTTCTCGCTTGAGAAATCCGCCGGGGAACTTTCCGGCCGACGCCACGCGCTCGCGATAGTCGCACGTGAGCGGGAAGAAATCGATTCCCGGACGGGGCGGTCCCGTGGCGGTGGCACACAGCACGACCGTGTCGCCATACTGGACCAGGCAACTCCCGGCCGCCTGCTTGGCCAACTCGCCGGTTTCGATTGATAACGTACTCGCTCCAATTTGTCTTTCTACTCGTTCTTTCAAGATTCTTTCCTACCTTTCCTACCTTTACACTTTGATTTGATTCCAACGGGCCGACCGGCATGGCATACAGCTTGGGGCGCGGATGCACCATAGCGCACCGGCCATTTAGGCTAGGGCACACCTCTCGTGCTGCCGGCTGAGACGACCTCGAAGGCCAGAGAAGACGTACCGACTACTTGCGGATGTCGAGACGCCGAATGATGTCGAGGTAACGCTGCGGATCGATCTGTTTGAGATAATCCAACAGCCGGCGCCGGCGACTAACCAGCATCAGCAGACCACGCCGACAGGCGAAGTCCTTCTTATGTTGCCGAAGGTGCTCGGTCAAACTGTTGATCCGAGACGTCAGAATGGAGACTTGGACTTCCGGCGACCCCGTATCGTTGTCACCGCGCCCGAACTCTCCAATCAATTCCTGTTTCCGCTCTCTAGTTATGGTCATCTGCTACCGCGACTGTTCCACCTCGGTCGGGCTCGAGACGCTTCTTCCGAAGCACGAACCGCTTACCGTGTCTATTAGAACCCTTCCTACGTTAAACTGTACGAACATCCAAGTACGCCAGTTTATCAGGTGACTGACCCATTGCAACCGCAAACGGACACCCAGAACCCTAAATAATAACCTTTTATTCTCGATCCCCCCAAAAGAACCTGAAAATGGCGCCCTCGATGGCCGACTTTGCCATTTACGCAAACCAAGGGGGGAGAAAACTCGTGAAAACTGCAGCCAAGAAAACGGTAACGAATATCGAATCCCCCCGTTAAGGTGGTGTTTTGCGCGGTGTTCGCGAGCAATCGACCGAATAAGGTACCCTTAATAGAGGCTCATTTCGACTTTTCAGGCTTGGTCTTTTCGTCACATCCTCATCAAAAGAAATTCCCGTGGGTGGCTGCCATGGCAACCGAAACCAACCCGATGGATCGCGCTATTGACGGCCTGCTCGATCAGGTTCAACGGCTCCACTCTTCGCCGATGGTGGCCTTCGAGGTCCTTAGCCTGCTGGAAGATCCCAAGTTTCGCGTAGAAGACGTCGAAAGATGCCTTCAGAGCGATCCGGCGTTGGCCTCTTCCATTCTGCGGCTGGTCAACTCCTCCTGCTTCGGGCTGGCGCGGCAAGTTTCCAGCCTGCGACAGGCAATCACCTACATCGGCACCCGATCGTTGCGGCTGAGTGTGCTGAGTTTCGGATTGGTCGGGCGGCTGACTCGCGGCACGCCGGGAAAAGTCTGTCGCGACTATTGGCGGCGAGCATTGACCATGGCGGTCGTGAGTTCCTACCTGAGCCGAAGAGGCCGCGCGATTCGGCCAGACGAAGCCTATAGTGCCGGCCTGCTGGCCGACATCGGCGTGTTGATTCTGGCACAAATTCATACGGACGTCTACGTCTCGCTGTACGATCAGTTCGGGCACACCGACCACCTCGTGGCGGCAGAGCAACGGGAATTCGGCTTCGATCATGCGCGGGTCGGTTCGCGGTTGCTTTCGCGGTGGAATCTGCCGAAGCTCTTGATTCGCGCTGCCGAGAATCACCACGGCACGCATCCTGAGAGCGATCCGGCGGAACTGGCCGTTGCGGCCGGCGACCTGATGACCGACGCGATGTTCACGCCCGAGACACCCCGACTGGCCGAGGCCCAGCAGTTCCTTAAAATCCGGTTCCAAATCGACACGGACGACTTCATCTCGCTGGCGGTCGATTGCCGAGAAGACATTCTCGACAACGCCGAGATGTTTCGCGTGAAACTGGACGGCACGATGGATTGCGAGGCGCTGATGCGCAGTGCCAAGCAACAATACGAGACCGAAGCCATGGCCACAGCGCTCGATTTCGACAGCATGACGGCCGTCGTACGGCAAGATTTCTCGTAGTCATCCCACCCGGCGGCAGGTCAACTTTGTTTCGCGAAACAAAACCGTTTCCATAGATGGGTCGAGCAGCGAAGATCCACTCGTAAAAACCACTGCGTGGGTCTTCGTTTCTCGACCCACACTACATGAATTCTCCGAATCACGAAATGCGGGCTAGGGCAAGTGGTGGCCCATCTTGTCGCGTTTGGCGGCCAGGTAGCGCTGGTTGTGCTCGTTGATCGGGCCTACGACGATCGGGCCTACGACTGGGACATGAGCCACCCATTCCGCTCGAACATCAATATCTAACTGGTTTCGGTCGCTTGAAAGAACGCCTTGCCGCATCCACCTTCGGGTGAACGAAGCAACCTTCAACGTGGTCATTGACCATGCCCATCGCCTGCATGAACGCATAGACGGTCGTCGGACCCACGAACGTCCAGCCGTGCTCCTTGAGGGCTTTGCTGAGCGAACGAGATTCAGGAGAGTCGGACAGGAGCTTCTCCCGAGGACTATTGGAGCAAGGCTCGAATTGCCAGAAGAATGCTGCCAGAGAACCGAACTCTTCGACAAGTTCGACTGCCCGCTTTGCGTTGTTGATGGTTGACTCAATCTTGCCACGATGGCGAACAATACTGGAATCCTTGAGCAGCCGCTCAACGCTGCGGCTGTTGAATCGAGTAATCTTGAAGAGATCAAAGTCTTTGAAAGCTCGGCGGAAGTTCTCTCTCTTGCGGAGGATCGTGAGCCAACTCAGTCCTGCCTGGAATCCTTCAAGGCAGATCTTCTCAAATAGCCGGATGTCGTCGTCAACGGGGAAGCCCCATTCCTTGTCGTGATACTGGATGTAAAGTGGGTCGCTAGCGCACCACCAGCAACGTGTGGTTCCATGTTCGTCGGTGTGCAACAACTTACGGGGGAGTTCGACCATCGACTTCTTCCGTCACGCTCAATTGGTGATAACCTGGCGTGTCTGCGGAGTCCCTTCCCGAGCTGCCTTCCTGGCCAAGAAATGGGCAATCTGGTTCTTCCGTCTCGGGACATAGGCGAACTTCACTTCGGCAAACTGTGCTGCCAGCCGAAGAATGGTCCCGTGAAGGTCGTCCCCTCCCTGACCGGCGCCTTCCTTATGGTCCTTCTTCAACTTTGTTCTCATGGAATTGCAGTCCGACCTTACCTTGACGAACTGACAATCCAATTCAGATGCTACTTCAAGTGCCCGCAGGACGGCAAACTTCTCCATACAACCGGAGTGAAATCCCTGGTAGGCTTCGGAGTGCCTTCCTATGATTGCGCCACGCTTTCTCGGCTTGTCTGTAACCTGGACGACAATTCCAATGCCGACCACGTCCCTTGCCCGGTCGTGGGATGCATCAACGGTGATGGTGTGCTTCGATGGCATGGTGTCCGTTTTCCGGATCACCGGCTGTCGGTATGTTATTTCCTGCGAGTTGCCTAAGTGCATACGGATTGCATACGCGTACATTGCATGACAAAAAAAGGGCCCACGTCAAGTTGACGTAAGTCCCTGATATAACAAGAGTTAGAACGAGGGTGGATGAGGGGATTTGAACCCCCGACTTCCGGAACCACAATCCGGTGCTCTAACCAACTGAGCTACATCCACCATGTCGCAAGCACTCAAGTATAGTCGGCCACGAGCAGAGCGTCAATGAGTCGAAACCCCCTTTCTAGTAGGGGAAGCGGTCGTCCAACTCCGCGTTGGAGAGCTCGACCAGGAAGCCGGACAGCCGCTCGACGAGCACCTCGATCAGTCGGCGTCCCTTTTCGGCCGTGGCCGCGTGGGGGTTGGCCGCGCCGGCGTTGGTGGTCAGCAGGTGCCAAGGTCGGGTGATCGAGATCCAACCGCGGTTGACCGCATCGAAGCGAGTCGAGGCCGTTTCGGCCTGGTCGGCCGTGAGCGAGCCGTCCGGGTTGCGCCCGACCAGTTCCGGACAATAGGCCAAGGCCAGCGAGGTCTCCATCTCGCCCGCATGGTCGTCGCGCCGTTGGAATAGCTCGTCGTACATGTCGTCGAAGGCTTGATACCAATTGCTCAAGAACAGCTTAGCCGGCGTTTTGCCGTACAGTTCGCGCAGCAGCGGTTTGAAATCGTTTCCGCCGTGGCTGTTCAACAACACGATCTTGAGAACCTTGTGCTGCACCAGTGAATCGACCAGATCGGTAATCACGGCCCCGAGGGTCGAGGGATTGAGATTCATCGAGAAGGGAAACTCCCTCTGGTTTGTCTGCGTGCCGTAAGGAATGGTCGGCAGCAGCACGACCTTGGCCCCGCGCTCGGCGGCCGCCTCGCAGATTTTCTCGCCGATCAGATTCCCTTCGATCGTGTCCATGCCGTAGGGCAAGTGCAGGTTGTGCGGCTCGGTCGCTCCCAGCGGCAACACGGCCACCTCGTAGTCGTACTGCTTGACCGTGCCGTAGTTCGTTTCATCGAGTTTCCAGGGGCGCACGAGATTCTCCTTCTGAGGGGCCGTTTTCGGCAAGCGTTGACAGACGTAATAGTTTTAGACAGGATTGACAGGATGATCAGGATAGGAGGAAGAAAAAGAACGGCAAGCATAGGTCTTGTCTTTTCCATTTCCTCCCATCATACCTCAACCATATCTGACTGAAATACAACGAGTGACCCCATCAGATCAAGGCAAGACAAACGGGTTTCTTGAACTCTTATCCCGTCCATCCTGTTATCCTGCCAAAACACCTTCTTGTCACTTCGTCATTGTTATTGTTTCTGTTTGATGATTCCCTCAGGGCGAGCCCTGACCTACTGGGATATCTGCCGATAGATCGATGTCTAGTGT
>CAYYOX010000110.1:6355-14028 GCA_964473065.1 uncultured Planctomycetaceae bacterium
CTTGACACTCGTCCTCCGACTCGACCTTCACCATCAGTGCCCCGTCGTCGCTGAGCAACTGAATCTCCTTGCGGTCGGGATACACAATCAGTGCTTCGGGGGCGAAGTCCTCGATCTGATTGATCTGTTCGGTGCTCTGCTCGAGAAGCTGAGGCTTGTCGTCCGGGTCGCCCGACCACTTGAACAGGCCGAAAACTCTCCGCTTGTCGTGCGGGCCGCCAAGGATCAAATACGACGCGTGCTGTGGCGAGTACTCGATGCTTCGGATGCCAAGTTGAATGGCCTTCTTCTTTTTCTTCTTTTTGACGCGCAACTTCAACAAGATCGGGTCGCCAAACTCCGGCGCGGCCTGGTCTTCGAGAACGGCCGCCGGGTTCAGCAGCGGCACGAGCAGGGCCTTCTTGTCGGGCGTCGGGTTGCGACATGCGATCAGCAGCGATTTTCCGTCCCGCGTGGCACACAACCCTTCGATGTTCAACCCGTCGCGCTTGGGGGCCAGCTTCGGCGCTTGCAAGTCGCCCAGCCCCAACGCCTTGAGCCAACCCAAATCCTGCAACCGCAGGTCGTTGGCCAGATCGACCGCCAGATTGTCGTAGGCCTTGCCGAACGGTTCGGCCTTGACGCCCTCGTTGGTCACGGTGACGGTCATGGCGAAGAAGCGGTGCCGGTTCGCTCGCCAAACGCCCTCCTTGTTCCGCCCGTGCGACGAGATCCAAAAGATGCGATCACCCAAGACGGTCCCGCCCTCGATATCGACCTCGGGGTGCGTGTCGTTGAGAAGATCGATGCCCAGCGGTTCGTCCCACGCGATGGCATGGACGGCTGGCCCGCCGCGGTCGCAACGATAGACCTTCAGCGTGTTGCGCTCGTCGTCGGCGGCGAGGAAGAGCCGTTCGTCCAGGGCCACGGCCGCCGAGGCGTCGCTCATGCCCGAGTAGAGCATCGGCGCCACCGCCGACTCGGTCGGCTCATCAGAACAACCGGCCACGGCGGGAAACAGGACCCAAAACAGAACGCACGCCATTTTTCGGAGGATCATAAAGGCTTTCTTCATGTCGGTTACAGTAGGCGGTTGGATGTCGGTGATCGACGCACTCTCCATTATCACGAGATGCCCCCGGTTTGTCAAAAGCCCTAGAACGGGGACTGGCTCCGTCGACGATGGGTATTGCAGACCGGTTGGCGGCAATGGTCGAGTTTTCCGGTCGGGTTGTCGAGGGGGAGCCTGCCGTTTCGTTCGGCTGAGGTGCGGTTGCCGGATGCCCGGGGCGACTTTCACGACTTATACCGGCTGTTCGGCGGAGTAACACGCCGGAACCCCGCGGCCGCAGGGTTTTCCTCATCGCCACGGACAACACAGGCCGATCGCTCAAAACAGGTGTATCCCTGCGCGAGAAGAACGCCGGATCATGGACGAATGACAGAGCCACCGAACCAACATCTTCCTCGAAGACTCGTATGGTCCTGCCTGAGCTGGGCATGGATCGGCGTCTTGGCGTCCGCCGGCTTTGGCGGCGAGCCGGAGTACGGTCGTTGGGAGTGGACGCAGGTCGATTCGGTCGACGTGTTTCGGCTGCAATCACCGCCGCCTCGCCAGTTGCCCGTCCCCAACCAATCGGCCTTATCGCTTCCCGCGAGACCCTTGCAACGCTCCGCGTCGTTGGAGCAGATCGCCAAGGAGGCCGACGAGTATACGCGGCAAGCGCTCCGACTGGCCGGTCGAAAGGCCCATTACGCGGCCCGATCGAAATTGATTCTCGCGTTGCAACTGGTGGCCCAGGGATTGGACGGACAACATGCCACAACGGCCCACGCCCGCGCGCTGGCCGCCGGACTGACGGCCATCAAGGAGGCCCGCGACTTCGTTCCCACGGGCGCGCAAGTGGAGACTCCGCCGAGCGTTGCCCAGCTCGTTGCCGAGCATCGTACGCCCGTGCTCAAAGGTGTCGACACGGAGAACCTTCCGGTGATCTCCGCGTTGGAAACTTACCTTGCCTTCGCCGAAGAGCAGTTCGCCGCAGCGGTAGGTTGCGAGATTGCCGGGTCGATGGCATTGCGTGGATTGGGGAAAATCTATGCCGCGGCCCACAATCGTGACGACATGCACACGGCCCGGCATCGAGCCGTGACGTTCTATCGGTCGGCCCTGCTGGTCTACCCGGAAAACTACATGGCGGCCAATGACCTGGGCGTGTTGTTGGCCCGATGCGGCCATCACGATCAGGCTCAGGCAATGTTGCTGCGCAGTCTTTCCGTGCGGGAGCATTCAGCCGGCTGGCACAATCTGTCCGTGGTCCATCAGCAGCAAGGTCAGACCGACCTAGCCGGGCAGGCCCGAAATCGCGCAGATGCGGTCCGTCAGGCCGAGATGGCTCGACACCAAGCTGGCCAAGGCGGTTCGCAAGGAAAGGTCACGTGGGTGGACCCAGGCCGCTTCGCACGAACGCCGCCCGCCCTTTCCACACCGGATCGTTCGGCGGCCGATTGGCGAACTCTCGATCGTGACAGAAGAAGACAATAACCGACGTGAGCAGAAAAGTGTGGCAGGACTACTTTTTTAACCGCCGGTGGGGCGCCGTTGTGCTGGCGATCGGCTGCTTAGCATTAAGCGTCGCCCGAGCCCAGCAGCCGACGCCCGGCTGCGGAGATTGCGAATCGGCCCGGGTCGCTGCCTGGGAAACCTACGCCCAAGGTGAATACGTCGGCCACGAGCGAATACCGCACGTGCCGGAATATCGACTGCGCGTCGACGACGAGTTGGAATTGGTCTATCGGCTCACGCGGCAGGAGACTTCCGGACCATATAAGCTGAATGTGGGCGATGCGGTCCGCATCGAGTCGTTCGCCGATCCGACCTTGGATCGCACGTCGATCACTATCCAACCCGACGGACACATCACGCTGCGGCTGCTGGGTCAGGTGCGCGCAGCAGGGCGAACCGTCGACCGGCTCCGCAAGACGTTGAACAAGGCGTACAGGGAGTATTACCGCAGGCCGTCGATTACCGTCACGCCGCTTCGAATGAACACGAAGTTGGAAGACCTTCGCGCGACGGTCGACGCCCGGCGAGGCGCCGGGGGCCAAAACCACACGGCCCGCGTCACGCCCGAGGGCACGATCTCGGCGCCAATGCTCGGCTCGGTTCCCGCGCAAGGCCTGACGCTTGCCGAGTTGCGGCAGGAACTCCACGCGCGATATGGCGAGCAGATCGAAGGGATTGAAGTCGTTCCCGTGCTCTCCCGGCGTGCGCCACGATTCGTCTACGTGCTCGGCGAGGTGGCCCGCCCGGGCCGTTTCGAGTTGACCGGTCCGACGACCCTTTTGCAGGCCCTGAGCCTGGCCGGCAGTTGGAACGCCGGCGCGAATCTGCGTCAGATCGTTGTCTACCGCCGCAGCGAGGACTGGCGTCTGATGGCCGCCATGTTCGACCTGCACGCCACGCTACACGGCAAGCAACTCTGCCCCACCGGCGAGACCTGGCTCAACGACTCCGACGTAATCGTCGTGCGCAAGCGCCGAATCATCGCGGTCACAGATTTCACCGACCGCGTATTCACACGCGGCATTTTGCCGATCCACGCGCACGACAGTTTCTTCGGGCTCGATACTCTGTAGCCATGCCGCTACTCGTTCCCACGCTCTGCGTGGGAACGCCATGCTGTCGGGCCCCCAGAAGGTCACGTGTTTTGTGGCGCAAGGGACGCGGAGCGTCCGGGCAGTGGGTTCCTACGCAGAGCGTGGGAACCAGATGTCTCTCATTTCTTCAGCAACACAAACGGCTCGAACAGCCCGTAGCCGAGGGTGCTGTACTTGTCGCCTGGCGGCGGGCCGGGTTCTGGAGCTTGGTGGAACATGTTGGGCCAGGCGCTGCCATTTGGCGGGCCGATGTGGTGGGGGCCCAACGTGTTGCGCAGCGTGCCGATCACGGTTACTTCGATCGTGTTGCGGCCCGGACGGAGGTGCTTGGTTACGTCGCATTGCCATGGTTGCCAGGCAATGTGGCCTGCCGGCTTGTCGTTGACCGTGACCTTGGCTACGGCGCCTTTCCAGGCGGGCAGGTGGACGAAGTAACGGCCCTCGGGTTGCGGCACGTCGAACGTCTCGGTATAGGTCACGCCGGTCGCGTAGAACGGATGGCCCTGCTTGTTCCAACCGGCGCCGAGCGTCAACGGCCTTGGCGGTTTGACCACGAAGCCCGAGTCGGCCGGTTCCAACGCGAAGTCGCCCAGCAAGTAGGCCGATTCCAACTCGTGGTAGATCGTCATGGGCCGAGCCTTGATCGTCACGGCATTCTCGCCGAGTTGGGCCGTTGCGGTGACGTCGATCCGGGCGAACGACTTATCGAGCCACCAATCGCCCTCGTCGGCTACGACCCGTTTGTCGTTGCAGGTGATCTCGTAAAGATCGGATCGTTCAATGACAATATGCAGCGGCTTGGGCACACGGCCTTCGATCGTAAAGCGATAGGTCGCCTCGAAGCCGCTATCCTCGGGAAACGTTTTGGTGATCAGCGTATCGCGCAACTGCACGGCACTATCCCAGGGGTTGCCGTCGAGGCCGTGCTGCTGGAAGACGAACCGGTTGGCCGCATAGAAGTAGGCGTTCTCCTTCGTTTCGCCACCGGCCGTAACGTCGACGTAATCGAGCGTCAGCACGTTGGGGCCCAAACGCCGGATCGAAAGTGGTCCTGTCGGCCGGATGGTCGCCGTCGCCGAAGCAGTTTCGGTCGACTCGATCGGCCTTTCCGACAAGAACAACAACAGGCTGCCGCAGGGGGGCAGCTCGAACTCGGCCCGCACCGCACCGGCGCCCGAAGTGAACGGATAGCCGGAAATCAGGCCGGTGGCCGGGTCCCAACGCTCGATACCTCGGGCGGCCGCTTCGATCACACCGGTCGAACCGTGCTCGATACTCGTGTTGACAAAGAATACAATTTCACCGTCGTCCAACCGTCGGCGATAGTGGAACAACAGTCCCTGATCGCTCTCGGGCCGCACAATCGCCAGGCCGTCTTGGTACGTTCGCCGCTGCATGGCCGCGATGGCTTCGTCCGCAGTGACTTGCTGCCAGGCCGGATTCTCGGCGACCGCCTTGCCGCGATCGGACGGACTGCCGTCGACCAGTGCCGGCGGTTCTCCACAGCAGAGCACTTTGCCGCCGGCATCTACATATTCCGCCAATAACTGCATCGTCTTGGCGTTAAGGTTCTCGGTGTGCGGCGTCAGCACGACCGTGTCGTAGCTCCGCCGACCGATGACCAGCAGCGTGGCGTGTTCGTCGGAAGCCACCACCCGCCGGTCTTCCACGTGCCCGTGTCGGCACATGATGTCCTCGCAGCCGATGTCGTATTCAGCCTGGACCTGCTCCAGGCGGTTGACCATGTCTTGGAACGCGTTGCCGACCGTGCCCAGGCGGTCTTCGCCCTGATAGATCCACGCCGTAGTCGTCGGCTGGATCAGCAGGATCGTGTTGACTTGCTCGCCTGCCGAGAGGGCCGCGGAGAGCCGGGTGAAGTATTGGGCCATCACGTGGTACGAATCCCACCACGGCTCGTGATAGGAAAACGATTGGGGATGGTCGCGCTTTCTGGCCCCGCGAATCGTGATATATGAGAGATGCTCGTCGAGCGTGTTGACCCCCAGCACATAGAGCCAATCGCCGATCCGCTTCATGTCCTCGAACCGCAGGTCCCAACCGCCGGCCCCGTAGGCTTCGCAGAGCGTCCGTTTGCGGCCCATCTGGTTCGCCACGCTGGACAGCTCTTTGACGGTTCGCGAGTTGCCGAACTGGGCACTGACGCCGTCGCTATAGTTGTTCATCAGGTTATCGATCGCCGGGCGATGGTGCCAGGCGTACATGGCCATGTTGTCGGGGCCGTGTCCGGCGCCGGGCCAACCGTGTTCCCAATAGTGGCCGGTGAATTCCAAGTTGTGCTGCTCGCAATACTCGTAGCACGGCTTGGCCCAGTGTTCGATGAACTGCTCGAGCAGGAACTGCTGATAGTTGTGCCGCACGCGCCGCCAATCGCCGATCGGCCGGACCAGGCTGGGGAGACTGTCGACCAGATCGTAACCCCAGCGTTTCTCAAACCGCTCGGCCATGCCGTCCGACCAGTGCAGTCCGCCGGCCGGTTGCAGGTGCGGCTCGTCGGTGAACCAGCCGGGCAGCCGCTTGCCGAAATGCTCGCCAAGTTCCCGCTGGTAGGGCCCCAGCGTGAGTTCGATAAACTTCTCGGTCACTCCCGGTTTGAGCAGGTCGACGTAATACTTCCCGCCGAACCAACCGCCGGTCGGGGCCAGACGGATCGTGGCCACCAGGTAGCGAGCTTCCGGCAGATTCTCGCCGGCCCGTGCTTGTTGGGTCACGTTCTCGCAACCGTCGTCGGTCAAGCGATAGACGGCCAACACGTCGTCGGCCAACTTCCCGATCGTTGTGACTTCCGAGAAATGGACGCCCTTGCCGCGCGACTCGGGCATGGCCTCGGGTACCAACCCGCCGGCAAAGCCCGAGGGGTACGAATTCTCGTCGTACATCCAGACGTTCATGTCGAGCTTCTCGGCCTCGTCCAGGGCGACCTTCCAGAGCCGGAACCAGTCTTTGCCCAAGTAGGGCGTCATCAGCCCGGGCCGAGGATGGACGAACACCTGCATCACCTTTTGCGAGGCCAGGTCTTGCATAGTGCTGCGGATCTGCTCTTCGGTGAGCATATCGTTCCAGACCCAAAGCGGCGCGGTCGCAAACTCCCGCGGCGGGTCGGCAAAGATCGTCTTCAGCGCGGCCGAATCTTCGGCGCGGGCCTCTTCGGCCGTCATGCAACTACCGCACGCCACGGCCCCCAACAACAAGGCAGAAATCCAACGTTTCATGATCGTTCTCCCGTACCGAGCCATTCGTTCCCAAATCCCCGCCTTTGCCGGGGATATCCACACCGGATTCTCGCACTGCCGCGGGGTGTTGTCAATCATGCGATCCGCCGTGTAGGAGAACTCCTGCCGCTTACGGTAAGTATAAGCCAAACTCACTTGGATTCCGCATGCCAACGAACGTTGCTGGTATGCTTCCCGACCCGCACCGGCGCGGACTCTTCGGTCAGCTTCGACCCCAGGATCGAGACGTTTTCGAAGGTCACGCCGCGAACGTCGTGCCGGGCGTCCGCACCTTCGATCTGCACCAGGTATTCGCCGGGCCGGCCCTCGACCGTGACGTTCTCGAACCGCACGTTGCGGATCAGCCCCGGCGCCTTTTTGCGCATGTACTGGTTCACGACGGGACGCAGTCGGATCAGTTCCCGCTGCCCTTCGCCGTGGATGCGGACGTCCTTGATCGTGATATTCTCGAGCCGCATGTCCTCGCCCGGCTCGAAGAGGAACGGAGTCATCGAAAAGTGCACGATGTCCAGGTTCCGAAGCGTCACGTTGCGCATGAACTCGGCTCGGCTCTCGTGCCCCAGCAGGAAGATGCGTGCCCGATCGCACCAGAGGATCGAATTCTCCACGGTGATCCGTTCGACGTTGCTGTTGGGGCCGCTGAAATCGAGCCCCTTGAGCGCGACGCAATCGTCATCGCTGCGGATGAAGCAGTCGGTGATCAGCACATCCTGCGAGTGGCCCGGGTTGATGCCGTCGTCGTTCTGCACGCGGGAGTTTCAGATCTTCACGTTGCGGATTGTAACG
>CAYYOX010000111.1:0-2042 GCA_964473065.1 uncultured Planctomycetaceae bacterium
CGTAGAACCCCGGTGGCCATGCGGGCAACCCGATGGTGGAAGCGGAAACTCCGTTGTGGAAACGGCGGAAGTTACCTAACATGCTCAGGTTGGTCATTGGGTGGGGGTTTTGCCTCCTTGTTCGTTCTGCTGTGCCTGCCCGGGCCTTGTTCGACGATGATACCGGGGCAGGCGTCATGAAACGCGTACAAGTCAGGTTGCTGCTGGGATGGCTCTTAGAAATCGGGGCGGTTGCTGCGGTTTATTATGTCACGGCCCGGCTCGGGCAACTGTTGGCGATTTCGCCGGGCAACGTGACGGCCGTCTGGCTACCTTCGGGCATCATGCTGGCGATTGTGCTGCTGCGGGGATACCACGTTCTTCCCGGGGTATTCCTGGGCGCGCTGGCCGGCAACGCATGGGCCTATTTCGACGCCAGCTCGATATCCGGCGTGACTGTCTCCGTTCTTTGCGGCACGGCGAACGGCGTGGGCGATGTTTTGTGTGCCGGCGGTGCTGCGTATTTGATCCAGCGGACGACCGGCACGCGGAATCCGTTCAGGCGGAGCGTCGATGTGGCCAAGTTCATCCTGTTCGGAGTCCTGCTGGGCCCGGCCGTCAGCGCCACGTTCGGCGTGACGGCCCTTTGTATGGCCGGTTTCCTGGCTTGGAATGCGCACGCCTACGCATGGCTGACTTGGTGGACGGGCGACGGCGTGGGCGTGCTGACGCTTACGCCGGCTCTCGTTGTGTGGGCCACATCATCGTGGAGGAGTGTGTTTTCTTTCCGCCCTTGGGAGAAGCTCGCTTTTCTCTTGCTCTTGCTGGTGGGATCTATGGGCTTCTGGAACGGTTGGTTGGTCTCGCGACCGGTGCACCTTTCGTTGTTTGTGATCACGTCGTTGCTGCTCTGGGCCGCGTTCCGCCTCGGTCGGCGGCTTACCTTTCTGGCGATCGTTCTGGTGACTGGCATTGCCGTCGTGACGAACGCCACGGGCCGCGGCCCGTTCTTGGATTTGGGACGTCATCAAGCACTCCTCGAACTGCAGTGTTTCCTTGCGATTCTCACCGGCAGCATTCTGATGGTGACCGCGGTGGTTTTCGAGCACCGGGAGACACACGAATCACTGCAGGAGAAGACGAAGGTCACCCAAACCCTGCTGGACAGCATGCCTTGCGTGGCCCTGCTGATACGGCCGGAGACTCGGGAGATCGTGGCGTCGAACAAGGCGGCGGCCGACATCGGGGCCGTGCCGGGGCGATGCTGTTACGCTACATGGTGGCAGCGCGAAGAGCCGTGCCCCTGGTGTCAGGCCCCAAAGCTTTGGGCCACCGGAGAAGATCAGCACCTGGAAATCGACGGCGAGAATGCCGTTTGGGACACCCACTGGATTCACGTGTCTGACGACGTGTATATGCACTATGCCTTCAACATTACCGAACGAAAGAAGGTGGAAAAGCAACTCGGTAAGTCGCTCAAAGAAAAGGAAGTCCTGCTCCGGGAGGTTCATCACCGAGTGAAGAACAACATGCAGGTGATCTCCAGTTTATTGAACTTGCAGGCAGCCCAAGTCAAGGAGCCGCGATTCGAGGGAATGGTCAGAGACATGCAAGATCGGGTCAGGTCGATGGCCCTGATCCACGAGAAACTGTATCAGTCGCGAGACCTTGCGGAAATCGATTTCCAGCAATACGTCGAGAACCTGACCGCCTACCTTCTGCGATCCTATGAAGACGCCTCGGGCGGGGTCGCCTTGGAGCTGGACGTCGAAGCGGTCCCTATGGGAATCGACGTCGCGTTGCCGTGTGGGTTGATCATCAACGAGTTGCTCAGTAATGCTCTAAAACACGGGTTCAACGACCGCAGAACAGGCAGTATCCGTGTGGCTTTCCACGCTCATAACGGCCTTTATGAATTGATTGTGTCCGATAACGGCGTAGGGTTTCCCGATAGTGTGGACTACAGGACGACGTCTACCTTGGGATTGCAACTGGTGACGGCCCTGGTAGAGCAGTTAGAGGGTGAACTGGAATTCGACTCTGGCGACGGAACTGCGTTCACG
>CAYYOX010000111.1:2142-10163 GCA_964473065.1 uncultured Planctomycetaceae bacterium
TGGTCGTTGAAGATGAAGGCATCGTTGCCCGGGATATCGCCGGGACGCTTGAAAAACTGGGTTACGGGGTATCCGGGGTGACGGCCTCGGGTGAGGCCGCGCTGGAGAAGGTTTCGCAAAGCTGGCCAGATCTGGTTCTGATGGATATTGTACTGCGCGGATCGATGGACGGCGTGGAAACGGCCCAGCAAGTTCACGACCGATTCGACATCCCCGTGATCTACCTAACCGCCCATGCGGATGACGATACCTTGGAACGCGCCAAGATAACGCATCCGTTCGGTTATCTCGTGAAGCCGTTTGATGAGAGAGAGCTCCACACGGCCGTCGAGTTGGCGATCTACAAGCATCGCATGGAAAGACAATTGCGCGAAAGCGAACAGCATTTTCGCTCGCTGATCGAGAACGCGACCGACCTGATCACAATCTTGGACTGCGACGGCATCATCCGCTTTGCCAGCCCTTCGCATTTGCCACTTCTCGGTTATCGGCCCGGCGAATTGGTCGGTCGGAACGCCTTCGAGTTAGTCCATCCCGACGATCTGGCCGATGTCAAGAAAGCCTTTCATCAAGTCCTTACGACCCGATCGCTGCTCTCGGCCGAGTACCGCACTCGGCATAAGAATGGATCGTGGAGATTCATCGAAAGCAAAGGCAGCAACCGACTCGACGATCCGGTGATCGCAGGGATCGTGGTCAATTCTCGCGATTTCACCGAACGGCACCGCGCGGAAGAAGCCAAGCGTATTGCCCAGGAAAAACTCTTCGAACACCAGCAGCGACAGCGCCAACTCGTGGAAACCGAGTTGGCCAAGGCCAGCGAGCAATTGGTGCGTCAGACGCGGCTGGCAGCCATGGGGCAGATGGCGGCCAGCATCACGCACGAGCTGCGCAATCCGCTGGCGGTGGTCAAAAATGCCACCTACTGCCTGAAGCATCAAGTCGCCGCCGGCCGCGGTGAGTCGGGCGAACACTTCCTCTTGATCGAACGGGGAATCGATACGATCAAACGGATCATCAACAATCTGCTGGAAATGGCCCATGCCAAAGAGACGCGCCGACAAACGATCGATCTCGGCGCCATGGCCCATGACGTGCTCCGGAGGCTAGCCCAATTCGAGCCCGTAAACTGCCACCTCGAGCTTCAGCCCGACCCTTTCATCATTTCCGCCGATCAAGTCCAGTTGCAGCAGGTCCTGGAAAACGTGATCGCCAATGCCATGCAAGCGATGAAGAACAAGGGAAGTATTTGGGTTGCCGCACGGCGCGAGACCTCGCGCGACGTCATCACCATCCGCGACAACGGGCCGGGCATTTCCGAAGCGATCCGTCAGCAAGTCTTCGAGCCGCTGGTGACTTCCAAGCCCAAAGGCACCGGACTGGGTTTGCCCATCTGCCGACAAATCATCGAGCGACACGGCGGTACGATCGAACTGCTCTCGACCGAACGAAACGGGACCAAAAGTCACGGAACAACCGTACGCATCAACCTCCCCCGAAGAAAAACGTCTCTCGGAAGCGCCGAAGTACACGAAATGATCCAGGCAGATTGTTCCTGAGGACTCGTAGCGAGAGATATGCAGGGTGGGTCGAGGCACGAAGACCCACGAAGCAACAAACCACGAAATCCGAATGACGAATGATAAAGTTTGTCTCTTCCGTTCGTCATTCGTCATTCGTGCTTCGTCATTATCCTCCGCGTGGGTCTTCGTTCCTCGACCCACCCTACGACTACGACCTGCGCGACACTCGTGCTTACCGTCGTTCGGGCGACCAGACGGGGCGTTGCGTTTGCGGTTCCGTCGGCGAGGTGGATGGACGCGCGGCAACTCGGACGGGCGGGGCCTCCGAAAGCGGCGTGGCCGGCGTGGGCTCCAACGCTTGCGGCGGTGGGGATTGGCATGCTTGCCGTGCGGTTGTCGCACGGGGCGCTCTCTGCCAGCCGGCCGTTGGCTGCCCGGATCGGTTGATTTCGATCGCACCGTCCGTCTGAAGTTGGCGACCATCGCCGGCCGTGTAGCGGACGAAAACGTAGAGCAGATCGTGTTGGGGTGGCTCGGCCGGCCAGGGCATCTGCAGCCGGATCGCTCGACCGCCTTGGCGCAAACCGGCGGCAATCTCGTCGGCCGTGAAATCCCAACGTGCCACGCGGGCGGCCTCGCCTTCGAGCTCCGGATCGAGCGCAACGACCGACACCTCACCCGGCGTAAGGGCCGGCTGCCCGGAGGAATCTTGAAGTTCGATGACGGCCGTGATCCCTTCGTCGCCGGGCTGCCCGTCCGCGTCATAGCCGCCGGTGAGCTGTTCGTCGAGAATCAAGCTCGTGACTTGCCTGCCACCTGCCGACAATGCGGGACCGGTAGTTTGCGGTTCCTCGATGTTCAATTCCACGGGGAGGTCCGGCTCCACTGGCTCTAGCGGAGTGGGCTCCTCGATCGGCGTTTGATCGGCGCCTGGCCACCTGGGCGGCTCGCCGCCGGACGGTTCGTCGATGAAGGGCCCTTCGGTTATGGGCTTGTCTTGGTTGGGGATCAGGATATCCAGCGGGCCCAGCATGGAATCGCCGTTATCCGGCGCCTTCTCCGCAGTTCCGAAGCGACCTTCGGCCGCCTGGCGTTGGGCCAGTTCGTCTTGCAGCCGGTAGATTTCGTCTTCCTGGATGCGGAGTTCCCGTTCCAAGAGCGCGACATTCGGATCGCTACGACATCCCAGCGCTGCCAGGAAAGCCAATCCCCCCACGACGAGAAACAATGACCTCATGTCAACCTCGCGTGTGATTTGCCCCGCCACGGAGACCCGTTTCCGGACACTCCTTGTCCGAAACAACGCTAAAACTCGTGAAAAGAACAATCAGAAAAGTTCGCTGTCGCTAAAGGGTCGCCGTGCCGGCGACCGCTAAACGTGTCTTCTTACTATCCACTAACCACTATCCACTAACCACTATTCTTCCTTGGAATGCTCGATGACTTCGTCGATCAATCCGTACTGGCAGGCTTCCTCGGCGGTCATGAATCGGTCGCGATCGGTGTCTTTTTCGATTTCTTCCAGGGGTCGGCCGCTGTGCTTCAGGAGGATGTTGTTCAGGCGTTCCTTGACTTTGCCGAATTCCTTGGCGTGGATCATGATATCCTCGGCCGAGCCTTCCATGCCGGCCAGGGGTTGGTGGATCATGATTCGCGAGCTGGGCAAGGCCTTGCGTTTCCCTTCGGTTCCGGCGGCCAACAGGACGGCCCCCATCGACGCGCATTGGCCCACGCAATAGGTCGCCACGTCGCAATTGATAAACTGCATGGTGTCGTAGATAGCCAATCCGGATGTCACGGCGCCGCCGGGTGAATTGATGTAGAGGTGCACATCGGCCTTGGCGTCTTCCGACTGCAGAAACAGCAACTGCGCGACGATGGCGTTGGCCACGTCGTCGTTGATTTGCGAGCCGAGAAAGATGATACGGTCTTTCAGCAGCCGGCTGTAGATGTCCATCGCCCGCTCTTCGCGGCCGCTCTTCTCGATCACATAGGGAATCAGCGTCATGTCAATCCTCGTCCTTGTCTTCGTCTGCCATCTGCTGGCGGGTCAGGATATCGTCGACAATACCATACTTCTTGGCCTCTTCTGCCGTCATGTAGAAATCGCGATCCGTATCCGTTGCGATCTGCTCGATCGGCTGGCCGGTGTGGCCGGAGAGGATCGTGTTCAGCACGTCGCGCGTCTTGAGGATCTCGTCGGCCTGGATCTCGATGTCGGAGACCTGTCCGCCGACATGCCCATAAGGCTGGTGGATCATGACCTTCGCATGGGGCAGCGCGAATCGCTTCTCCTTGGATCCGCCGGCCAACAACACGGCGCCTCCGCTGGCGGCCAGACCCACGCAATAGGTCGATACGGGGCAACTGAGGATTTGCATCGTGTCGTAGATAGCCAAGGTGGCGCTGACGCTTCCGCCGGGCGAATTGATGTAGAAATGGATGTCCTTGCGCCGGTTTTCACTTTGCAGGTACAACAGCTTCATCACCAACTCGTTGGCGTTGCCGTCGTGGATTTCCCCCTGCAGAAGAATGATCCGGTTTTCCAGCAGCAAATCGCCCAACGTCATCTGACGCTGCCGCTGATAGTCGTGATAACCGGCCGCCTGAGCATCAACCGTGTGTTGATTGAGCGAACCTTGCCATGGCAAATGATTCATGCGCGATCCTTCGTTCTTGCGAGTCGTATTCCGTCACTTGATAGTTGGCCCGTCACTTGATATTAGGCCCGTCACTTGATATTAGGCCCGTCACTTGATATTAGGCACTGAGAAGCGATGTGTCAAAAGGGCCATCACTCCCTGGGCGCCGGATCCTCGGGTCGACCGCCCGCGGCCGCTTCACCCGTATCCGACTTGGCTTCGGGAATGTCCGATTCGTCCTGGCCTCCGGCCGATTGATTGATCGCTTCCTCGGTGACCCCCTCCATTTCGTACGGCACTTCCTTGAACTTGGCCTCGGCGAGAATCACTTCGATCACCTTGCGTTCGATGATCTGGTTCTGCAAGGCATCCATCGAGCCGGCTTTCTCGAGCTGAGCCCGCACCCGACGCGGCGACTCGCCGCTTTGCATCGCGATCAGGGAGATCTCGTGATTATAATCGCCTTCGTCGATTTCGATCTTTTCCTCTTCGGCGATCCGTTCGAGAATGAAATGCTCCTTCAAAGCCCGCGCGGTAGACGCCTGGCTGTTCTGGCGAAGCTGGTTCTCGTGGGCACGGATCTCGTCGTCGCCGAACCCGCTGCGTCGCAACTCGAGCACGGCCCGCTGTAACTCGCGCTGACCTTGACGCTGCAACAAGTCGGGCGGCAGTTGCCAATCGGCCGCCACGGTCAACGCGGCCGTGATCTGCTCCCGGGCACGTTGGTGCTGTTCGTATTCCAACTGGCGCTGGAGTTGGTCCTTGATCGCGTCGCGCAACTCGGCCTCGTCGTCGAAACTGCCCAACTCGTCGAGCAGGTCCTCGTCCAACTCCGGCACTTCCAGCTTCTTGACTTCCAGGACCTCGAACTCGGCAACGACCTGCTTGCCGCGCAAGGCCACGTTGGGGGCTTCGTCGGTCAGCTTGGCTTTTCCTTCACGCGTCTCGCCGGCTGTCACGCCCTCCATCAGCTTGTCGAACTTCTCGATGTTGCCGTCGCGGAAACTCAACAAGGGCCGGATACGAATCACTTCCTCGGCCGCACTGGAGATGACCGTGTCTTCGTGTTTGAACGTCAGGTTGGCCGTGATGTAGTCACCCGCCTCGGCCGGCCCGTCGTGAGGAACCAACCGCCCGCGATTCGCCAATACGTTCTGCAGCGCCCGATCCACGTCCTCGTCGGTGAACTCGCGAGTCGGCTTCTCGATCTTCAGGCCTTTCCACTTAGGCACATCGAACTCGGGCCGAACTTCCAGATCGAACTCGAACGACATGGGCCCTTCGGCGGGAACTTCCAACGCGTCGAGATCGATGTCCGGTTCGCTGATCGCCGCCAAATTCTCTTCTTCGTTGAGTTGCGCAAGGCTGTCGACCAGCAACTCGCTCTTGACCCGTTCCGACACGTCCTTGCGAAAGCGGGTCTCAAGCAGCTTGCGCGGGACGTGACCCGGTCGGAAACCGGGAACCTGCGCCGACGGCATCAACTCGTCGAACTGCTTGTCGAAGTAACGTTCGATGTCTTCCGGAGGCACCGTCACGCTGATGTGGCGCTCGCACGCACTGCGCTCGTCAATGCTCACGTCCAGATTCAGTCGCGAGGGCTGTTGCTCCTCGGCGGCGTCGGCGTCTTGCTTTTCGGTTTCGGCCATGTTCATCCTGCGGAAAAGAAACCTGCGAAAAAAGAAAAAAGAGCGGGCGATGGGATTCGAACCCACGACAACGACGTTGGCAACGTCGTGCTCTGCCAACTGAGCTACGCCCGCCTATCCGATTAGGCCAAGTCAATGACCCAAGTCCCGAATTATAGATCGACCATGAGGACTTTCAAGGGCAATTTAACCGCCAAGGGCCAAGTTGGCGCGAAGAAAGGCCCTCGGGCACAAGTAATATGAGGGGTGGCTCATTGCTGTACGTGGTAGATTTCGGCCAAGACGGCGGAATATACACCCTAAGAGTGGGTTCCAAACCACGCGATGGGCTATTTCCGACGCGCTGTCTGCTTGACCGTTGCAGGCGGCCAGGCGCCTTGATACGATGAAGGGGCATCCTCGGATCCTTCCCGTATGCCTGCCCAACCGACCGTCCCACCACCATCCGGCACCCGCTTCTAATGTCCCTGGCCTTATGGAAGTTACGCTCACCGTCGTCCGCGGCAAAACGAACAAGAAGAGCGTCCCGCTGGTGATTCCCGCCACCATCGGCCGCAGCCGCGAAGCCGATCTGACGATTGCCCATCCGATGGTCTCTCGTCGGCATTGTGAAATTGTCGAGGTGGACGGGCTGTTGGTGATTCGCGACCTGGAGTCGCTCAACGGCACGATCGTCGCCGAGCAGCGCGTCGAAGAAAGCCCCTTGCATCCGGGCGAAGAGTTTACGATTGGTCCGCTCGCCTTTCGCGTCGAATACGAATATACGGGAGATCCCGGCACGGTGTCGGTTCCTCAAGAAGACTCCCACGTCGAGACGCCCGACCCCGCGGAGGAATCGCAAGAGGGCGACGACGAAGACCAAGCCGCCAACGCGAACCAGGAATCGCCTTCCTCGCTTCAGGAAACCTCGGCCGGTCCAACCGCCGAACAGTCGACGATCCACCTGGAGTCGGCATCCGAGGATGAGCAAGAGGACGAACCGGATGTATTCGACGAATTTCTAAAGGGCCTCGAATAGCCCGCGCCAAGTTGTTTAGCGGCCGACGGCACGTCGGTCACTTGTCGTTTAGCGGCCGACGGCACGTCGGCCCTATTGTTACGTAACGCCCGGGTCGACGTGCCGTCGACCGCTAAACGGCGGGAAAACTCCTTCAGCGGTTCTTCCAGTCGACGTTTGCCATTTGGGCCAAGGCAAGCAGCAGCGATTGGGTGCCGTCGAGACCGTGACCGTTGGCTTTCAGCGAAAGATACAACTGGTGAGCCAAGGCCAGCCCGGGCATCGAGAGACCCATTCGCTTCGACTCGTCCAAGGCGATGCCCATGTCCTTGATGAAGTGGTCGACGAAGAAGCCGGGGTCGAAGTTGTTGGCGATGATACGAGTGCCGAGGTTCGACAGCGACCAGCTCCCGGCCGCGCCCGAGGCGACCGACTGCATCACGGTTTCCAGATCCAGCCCGGCCTTATAGCCGTAGAGCAGCGCTTCGCAAACGCCGATCATACCCGAGGCGATCAGCGTCTGGTTGACCATTTTGGTATGCTGTCCGGCGCCGGGCCCGCCCTGATGGACGATTGTCTTGCCCATGGCGTCCCAGCAGGGTTGCAGGGCGTCGACGACCTGCTTGTCGCCGCCGATCATGATCGATAGCCGCGCTTCCCGGGCGCCCACATCGCCGCCGGAGACGGGCGCGTCGACGCTGTGTACGCCCTGCTTGCCGGCCGCTTCGGCAATTTCGACGGCCAACGACGGCTCGCTGGTGGTCATGTCGACCAGGATGTTGCCTTCGCGGCACCCGGCCAAGGCCCCGTCGGGTCCGAGGATCACGCTGCGCACGTCGCTCGGAAAGCCGACGATCGCGAAGATCACGTCGGAAGCTTCGGCCACGGCCTGAGGGCTGTCGGCCCAGGCGGCGCCGGCGGAAATCAGTTTGTCGGCCTTCGCCTTGGTCCGGCTATACACGGTCGCCGAGAACCCGGCGTCGATCAGATGCCCACACATACTCGAGCCCATCACACCGGCGCCAATCCATCCGATCCGGGTTTCACCCGGGGCAATCTTCATTACGGCCATCAATCGCTGTCCTTTTTTGGAGACTTTCTTGAAATACCTATGTCACAGTGGGAATGACGAAGCACGAATGACGAAACGGAGAAAGTCGCAAGGACGTTTCGTCATTCGTCATTCGTGCTTCGTCATTTACCCCTTACC
>CAYYOX010000111.1:10173-14014 GCA_964473065.1 uncultured Planctomycetaceae bacterium
TGGGGTGGGTTGGCGCCGGCCAATCCGGTCGGAGTTGCCGACTCACCCGGCTTGCCGGCCAATCGCCCCAGCTTGTGATCGAACACGTCGTGCAAATGTTCGTCGAGGTTTTCGTCGGCCTGACCCACTTCATACCCCAACTCGCCGGCCCGTTGCTGGAATTTCCCCGCGTCGAGGTAATCGCCGACGTGCTGACGGAGTTGCCCGCCGAGCGGTTTCTCTTCAGCAGCCACCTCGGCCTCGAACACCTGCTCGCCAACGACTTGGGCTGCCACGGGCCGTGGAGCCTCCTGTCTCTTCTGGCCGAGACGATTGGTCGCTTTGCGCAAGAAGTCGCCGATCTCGTCGTCGACGGCCTGCTCAGCCGGTTGCCCGGCGGGATGTCTGGCAGGGCGTCTGATAGGACCGGGGGCGCCGGCTTCGGGCTTCTTCTGCTCGCGCATCTTGGCGATCAACTGCCCGATGGCAGGAATGACGATGAACAGGATCACGATCAAATACCCGATCAGTTCTTCAGCGCCTAGGGCCAGAAGCGGCAGTGTCGGGCTCATGCGGCCGATCCCTTCTGGCCTTCACCGCCGCCGCCGCTCTTGGCGATCGACGTGCGCATCTCGGTGTCGGCCCGAATGTTTCGCAGCTTGTAGTAATCCATGATCCCCAACGTCCCGTCGCGGAACGATTGGGCGATGGCTTTGGGTACCTCGGCTTCCGCCTGGACGACCTTGGCCCGACTCTCTTCGATCTCGGCAACGTTCTCCTGTTCGGCGGCCACGGCCATGGCACGACGGCCCTCGGCCTTGGCTCGGGCAACCCGCATGTCGGCTTCGGCTTGGTCGGCCTGCAACCGGGCGCCGATGTTCTCGCCCACGTCGATGTCGGCAATGTCGATCGAGACGATCTCGAACGCCGTCTGAGCGTCCAGCCCGCGATGCAGCACGGCCGCGGAGATCTTGTCGGGGTTCTTCATCACGGCCAAGTGGCTGTCGGTCGACCCGATCGACGTGATGATTCCTTCGCCGACCCGGGCGATGATCGTCTCTTCCGTGGCGCCGCCGATGAGTTGCCCGAGGTTGGTTCGCACGGTCACTCGAGCTCGCACTTTGAGTTCCACGCCGTTTCTAGCGATGGCGCTTAAGGTCGACTTGGTCGATCGTTTGGGATCGGGGCAGTCGATCACCTTCGGATAGACGCTGGTCTGCACGGCGTCGAGCACATCGCGGCCGGCCAGATCGATGGCGGCGGCCCGATCGAAATCCAAGTCGATGTCGGCCCGATGTGCTGCGATGATCGCGCGGATCACGTTCGGCACGTTGCCTCCGGCCAGGTAATGGGCTTCGAGCCGCCGCGTGCTGATGCCCGTTTCGCGTTCTGACCCGATGCCCGCCTGAATGGACATGATCTTCGCTTGCACGATGATCCGCGCTTTGACCTGCCGGAAACTCATTCCGACCAGGCTCAGCAGGCTTATGTTGGCATTGGACATGTAGGCCTGGAACCAGATGCCGCCGTAGGAAAACGCGATGACCACGGCCACAACCACAAACAGCGCCAGCAAGGCGCCCCCGATGATCATGGGCCCGGCATCCAATGCCAGCAGTGCGAATTCGCCATTCATAATCCTCTCCTATCGATCAGGGCCAAGAATTTTCTTCCCGAGTTTCGCTCCGTAGCATAGCGGATCTCCTGGGATTGCAATAGCCCCGAAACGCTAAAACGAACGCACCCGCCCGCATGGGGGGGCTAGTGCGTTTGGGAATCGGGCAAGGGAAGCCTGGCCTCACACACCGAGGACGGCCAGCAGGATGCCTAGCAGCAGGGCCAGACCCATGGTCAAAGCCGTCCAGCCGCCCAGCTTCCTGAGTATCAACGCGCTGCGGGAGGGAACGGTCGTCTTCAGTTGGTCCAGTTGGCCTTCTCGACGCATACGCTGGATGAAGTCGGCCCGTTCCTCGTGGGCGTCTTCCTCGCTGATCAGGCCCGTGAGGATCGACATATCCATGGGCATCTTGTCGGGTCGCAGGTGCGTGTTGAAGAAGTGGATGGCAAAGACGAACCCGGTGGCCATCAGCGCCTGGGTCGAGTGGATGACTTTGGCGATGTTCAGCACTTCGCCTGGCAAGTAGGCACAGAACAGGCGGGGGAACCACAAGATCATACCGGTGAATCCGATCGCGACGATGTCCGCGGAAGCGCCCCAGAAATCGTATTTTTCCCAGTAGGTCCAGCGTTCGAACGTCGGTTTCGGGCCTCGGCCGAAGAACCAGCGGATCATTTGAACGAAATCTTTCAGGTCGCGCCAGTTTGGCACCATGGAATCGGGCCCGAAGACCAGGCCTATTCGGGAAATGCCGGTCTTGGATCGGGTGGCCATCCGGAGGAGCATCCAGGAGACATAGACGACCAGGATGCCGATGTTCATTACACCGAAGATGCGGTGCCACACGCTCGTGGACTCGAATCCTCCGACCAGATAGGCCAGTGTTTGGGCCCACTGATAATTGCTGTACTTCAAGGGCAGCCCGGTCGCGGCAAGGCCCAGGAAAGACACGACCATCAGGGTATGGGCCACGCGGTGAACGGGGGCAAACCGCACGTAGGCCATCGTGCCGGGCTTCAACGGCTTCGGCCGCCCGTTCTTGAACACGTCGATCGTGCCCCGAATAAACCAGAGGAGCGAATGCAGCCCGAAGAACCCGAAGGTCGAGCATATCATAATCACCAGTACCACGAATATGCAGAACAGCAGGGGATTTCGCCCAAAATAACGGTGATCCGCATGGGGGTCGAAGCTTATGTAGTTGCGCGGGGCGCCCGGATGACATTCGGCACATGTCGCTTGTCGATTGGCCAGCGAGAGTTTCGAGTCAGGGTCGGAAATCGGCAGGATGTCGTGGGCCCCATGGCAGTCGGAACACATGGCGGCCGGCCCGTAACCCAACTCCGTCAACGACCCGTGCATACTGATGGCGTAGCCGCTGGACAGGTCTGCGTGACAAGATCCACAACGGTCCGACAACCCTCGCCGGAAGTCGACGAGCTCGGAAGGCGTCAGGTCGTGTCCCTGATGGCAATCCGTACAACTTGGTTTTCGCTTCACGTCACCGCCCGGCGCCGCTTCTTCCGTCTCGCCACCCGGCCCGTTGCCGCGACCGTGTACGCTCTTGGCGAGTCGCTCTTCAATAAACTGGTGACATGTCCCGCAGGTAGTTGAGACTTTCGTGACGTGAAGAGCAGACTGTTCGTCGGACGCGGGGTAGATGCCATGGGCACCGTGGCAATCGGAGCATACGGCAGTGACCAACAACCCCGATTCGTGCAGACCCAGGCCATGTACGCTGGCATTGTACGAGTCGAGCCCGCTCTCGTGGCACTCGCCACAGACTTTCACCTGGTTGTTCAAGAAGACGGGCGACCGGCTGTCTTCAACCGCGACCATGCCGTGTACTTTCTCGCCATGGCACGCGTCGCAGTCGAGCGGCGTCTCGGCGCCCTTATGATGCACGCCGCCGAGCATGTCCTGTTGTTGTTGATCGTGGCATGTGCCACACGACTTCCGTATGTCGCTTAACTCGGCTTTGAACGGGGTTGCGTCGGACTGGCTCGCGTCGACTTCGATCGCGTGGGCCTGGGGCACATCGAAGCTGCTGGGATCACCCCCGTGGCAATCGTGGCAATTCACTCCCTTTTGAAGGTGAATGTCATCGGCCAGACTCTCCTGGGAAATGTAGAGCCGAAGCGTGTCGTCCTCCCACAGGTCAACCTCGGCGTGACAGGTGGCACAGGCGTTATCCTCGGGAGCAAGTTGGGAGCCCAGCGGCGGCTGAGCAATCACATTTCCACT
>CAYYOX010000112.1:0-638 GCA_964473065.1 uncultured Planctomycetaceae bacterium
CTACACCGTCGACGAAATCGAGTTCATGAACGCCCTGGACGACTACAAGCGTCAAAGCGGGCGGATGTTTCCCACCTGTAGCGAGGTGCTGGAAGTCATCAAAAAGATTGGCTACGCGAAGCAGGTTCAACCGCAAACGACCCCGCCGGCAATCATCGAGACCCACGCGGGCCTGACCTCGATGCCCCAACCGACCGCCGTCTGAACAGTTTCCGTCGTGGGTGGATGCCCCCATGCCGAGGGGTGTCCGCAAACCGACCTTGCATCGTGACGGCCGGATCGCTATCCTCTGTCCGCTCTTCTGTTTGCGTCGGCAGTCCAGGAATAACCGGTGGGCCGCCGGAGTTGGTTCTCCTCGCTTTTCCGCAAGAAACGGAGTCTCAGCGACGTGTACATATTCAAATCTCTCATTGGCAAATCTCTCATTGGCAATTCTTTCGTCGGCCGTAGTTGTGAGATTGGTCCGTTGCGTCTGGTGACATCGCTGCTGGCGGGAATTGCCTTAGCCGGCACGCTCGGCTGCGGCAATTTCGCCTCGCAAGGCCCCAACGCCCAAGGCGTTAGACTCTTCCAGCAGGCCCAGTATCAGGCCGCCTTGCGTCAGTTCCAGGAGGCTACCTACCCGGATCCCGACGATC
>CAYYOX010000112.1:648-13968 GCA_964473065.1 uncultured Planctomycetaceae bacterium
GTCGACTATCCTGGGACCGCTCAACCAGGAGTTTGGCTATCGTAGCGAGGCTGCCGAGAATCTGGCGGAAGCCCTGGCCGTCGATCCGAACAATTCCCGGGCCTTGGCGGCGATGGGGAGAATCCGGGAAGAGACGGGAAATCACGCCGAGGCGCTTCGAAACTACCAGCGTTCGCTAGCCTACGACCGTTTCCAACCCCAGGTCGCCTCTCGGATTACGGCCCTGCGCTCGACGATTCGCACCACGGCCCCCGCGACCGCCCCGGCCGGCGGGACTCGGCTCGTGGATCAAGGCTCAACCGGCTGGAAATCGACCAACTTGCAGTAGTGCCGGCGATAACCCCGGTCTTCCGAGCAAGCTTTCTCCAACGCCCCCATCGTCAATCCTCGGCGTGATCGCTAGAATTGTGCTAGTGTTTCGCATTGGCGAAGCGTTTACGCCCCCCCCCGCTGAAAGAACGTCGGGCAAGGCAAGACCGCTAAACGGCGGTGCAAGAAAAAACCAACGAAATTCTTAACGGTATACGGGAAATAGGATCATGTCACGAATTATCGTTTTGGATAACCTCTCTCAGAACGGGCTCGACCTGCTGGAAGCGGCCGGCAACATCGACTACGAAGTTCGCACCGGGCTCAAGGGCGAGGACCTGCGTCAGGCCTTGGCCGAGTTCGACGGGGCCATTTGCCGAAGCGGCGTGAAGATCACGGCCGACGCCCTCAAGGGCAACACCCGCCTGCGAGCCATCGCCCGGGCCGGCGTGGGAACCGACAACATCGACAAGGTCGCGGCCACCCGGCTGGGAATCGTGGTTATGAACACGCCCGGCGGAAACACGATCTCGACGGCCGAGCAGACGATCGCCCTGATGTTGGGTATGTCGCGCAACATCGCGCCGGCCCACCAAAGTCTGAAAGAGGGACGCTGGGACCGCAAAAAATTCATGGGCACGCAATTGGCCGGCAAGACGCTGGGGATCGTCGGCCTGGGACGAATTGGTCAGGCCGTAGCCACGCGGGCATTGGCCCTGGAAATGCGCGTAGTGGGCTACGACCCGTTCCTCTCAAGCCATCGGGCCAAGGAACTGGGCATCGAGATGTTCAGCGCCGCACGCGACATGCTTCCACACGTCGACTACCTGACCGTCCACACACCGTTGACCGACGAGACCCGCGATCTGATCAACACGAAAGAGGTCGCCATGCTGAAGAAGGGGGCCCGGTTGATCAACTGTGCTCGCGGCGGAATCTATAATGAAGAGGCCATGATCGAAGGTCTCAAAAGCGGGCAGCTCGGCGGCGTGGCCCTGGATGTCTATCCCAGCGAACCGTGTACCGACAGTCCGCTGTTTGGGATGCCGAATGTTCTCTGTACGCCGCACCTTGGCGCCAGCACGCAAGAGGCCCAGACCAACGTGGCGGTCGAGGCGGCCGAGTTGCTGATCGACTTCTTCACGACCGGCTCGATCAAACAGTCGGTCAACATGTCGCCGCTGGACCCCGCCACGTTGCAAAGTCTCCGCGGATACCTCGACGTCTCCTACCGACTGGGGATGCTGCTGGCTCAGATGGATCACTCGCCGCCGACTTCCTGCCATATCAGCTACGAAGGCGAGGTGGCCGAGAAGGACACCCGATTGCTATCGGCGGCGTTCGCGGCCGGGCTCTTGGAAAACGCCCTGGACACCGAGGTCAACATCGTCAACGCCGGAGTGCTATTGCGAGAACGGGGTATCGAACTGGTCGAACAACGCAATCGAGACATCACCGACTTCACCTCGAAGATCTGCGCGACGGTCGTCACCGAAGGGAAGACCTCGACGGCCGCCGGCACGCTCTTTGGAAACAACTTGCCGCGGCTGGTCCAAAAGGGCGACTGTCGCCTGGAAAGCTACTTAGACGGCGTGCTGATGATCTTCGCCCACCACGACGTGCCGGGCGTGATCGGCAAGGTCGGGTATCTGTTCGGGGCCCATCGGATCAACATCGGGCACATGGCGGTCGGCCGGCCCGGCGACACACCGGGCGGACAGGCCATCGGCATCATGGGCCTCGATTCCCAACCCCCGGCCGAAGCCTTGGCCGAGATCCTGGCCCTGGAAGAGGTCGATCGGGCCTGGATCGTGAAGCTCCCCCCGGCCGGAGAAGTGCCCGCTTGGATGGGAGGGTAGGAAAACCCACCAGCCGCTTGCGGCTTTGCAAGGCCCATTTCGCGTAACCGTTGCTTGAATCGCCATGGCAGTCGAATTAGGATGGAGAGATCGCAGTGATCTTTGCTCCTCTTGAACGACCGCCGTCCGATGCAACTCTCCTTGATCCTGGCTGTCCTGTCCGCCTTGGCGCTAGCCGACCACACGGCCGACGGTCCGATTCCCGACGCAACCTCCCGGCTGCTGTGGGCTCTCGGTGGAATCGGTCTGGTCGTCGGCTATGCGGCGGTAGCTTCCGGTCTGGTGGCACGGCGTCTGCGTTTTGACTGGCCGCACCACCGAAGCATTCTGCAAAGCTTCCAACGTATGCGCCGCCTTCATACGATTCTCTGGCTTGGCACGGTGATCGGGATCGCCTACGGACTGCAGTGGGGGCAACTCGTCCGTTGCAATTGGCACCTCGAAGGCGCCTTCCTGCTCGACGAACTGCTGATTCTCGCGCCGGTACTGCTGCCGTTGATCCTCTCTTGGGCAGCCTTCTATCAAGTCGATCGGGTGATGCATCTCAAGCACTGCGGCGATGGTGCGCCGCTGGGGCATTGCGCGAGCCGACTGAGTTACTTGATCTTTCACGCTCGGCATAACCTGACCATCCTTATGGTGCCGTTGCTGGGGTTGCTAACGGTCCAAGACGGAATGGAACTGCTTGCTCCCGAGACAGCCAATGATAACGTCGTTCTACTGGTGGCCATGACCGCGATCTTTCTCCTGTTTCCCGTCTTCTTACGCTATACATGGAAGACCCAACCACTGCCGGCCGGGCCGTTGCGACAAAGACTTCAGTCGCTGGCCGACGACGCGGGACTCCGCGTGCGGGAGATCCTGGTCTGGCACACCGACGGAATGATCGTCAACGCGGCCGTGGCCGGGTTCGTGAGGCCTTGGCGATACGTCTTCCTCAGCGACGGCCTGCTGCAACAACTCGACGATCGGGAGATCGAGGCCGTGTTCGCCCACGAAATGGGTCATGTGCGGCTGTACCACCTGCCGCTTCGCGTGCTGGCTCTGATCGCGCCGTTGAGCTTGTATCTGCTGATTGCACAGGCCTTTCCGGAGGCCGCCGGGTGGCTTCGGGCGGAATATCTGGATCTGGGCACCCTCTTGCCAGGGCCCAAGGAACTGTTGCTGCCGGGGGCTCTGGTCGCGTATATGGTCTTCGCGTTCGGGCGCTACTGCCGGCGGCTGGAGCATCAGGCCGACCTGTTCGCGTGCTTCGGCGTCGGTGATGATCCACAGACGCCGAGGGTCGAGGCGTTCATCTCGGCCCTCGAAAAACTCGCCTCAAGCAGCGCATCCGGCCGACTTGCCCGCAATTGGCAGCATGCCAGCATCGCCAAACGGGTCGATTTTCTGAAATCTTTGCGCATGGCCCCAAATCGTAAGCTACGATTTCATCGAGAGGCTCGCCTGCTAGGCAGCATGGTCATCGGCGTGGTCCTCAGCCCATTGGTTTACTGGCTTTTGACGGGCTGAGCACCGGCTGAACGACCCGCACCATCGAATCCGCCCGCCTATTTTACGCGTCTTGCCTAGCAGTTACTCTCCACGAAGGCAATCCAGATTACCGATACCTATACGTATCGGTCGACCGGGGCAAACTTCGCGGCAAGGCAAGCTCCAGGGGCCTCCTTCAACACAATTCACGAAGAATGGGCACAAAGATGATTGATCGAGCTCCGTTGGACGACCGGGTCCTTAGTGCACTGGAACACAGCCCCTACTTGGCACGCCGAAAGCTTCGATTCGAAGCCAGTCAAGGGTGCGTCACGCTACGGGGAGTGGTTGGGTCGTACTTCCAGAAGCAGATGGCTCAGGAGGCGATTCGCCATGTGGATGGCGTAGATGAAATCGCCAACGAACTGGAAGTTACCCGGTCGTAAGACGCGGCTACTTCGGCCGGCGGCAGCCTCTGACGGCCTCTTTACAATCCTGGTAGGGCTGAAATCGCTCGTCCAGGTTGCATGTCCGCAGCACGTCGATATTGTACGCCGAGAGGCCGCAAAGCCGCATCACCCCGTCGTGCTCGCGGATCCGCTTGTAGAGCTGAAGCAGTTGCCCGATCAGGGAACTCCCCATCACGTTGACCTGATCCAACTCCAACACCAATCGGTAGGTGAAGTGTCGCTCCAACAGCGACCAAAGGGCATCGGCCAGCGGCGGCGTCTCCAGCGAACTCTCTTGCGGCCCCTTGACCTTGACCAAGAGCCAGTCGGGACCCCGTTGAACTTCCAACTCCCAACCTGGGGCAATTGCCAACATAGCGTCACTCCTTCAACGTGGCACAAAGACATCCAAGAAAAAACAACCCCTCCAAAAGAAGAATTCTAGCTGACCCTCAGCAAGGAACAACCCCTTCTCACCAGAAAAGTCGTTTTTTTCGGAAAACCCAGGAAAATCCCTAGAGTTTTGTCCTATCGAGTTGCCTTATACCCAACACGGGCGAAAGATGCGTGTTCTGTAGGAGGCGACTCCCAGAGGCGGGGTCCCAGAGGCGTCCCAGAGGCGGGGTCAGACCTTGTTTTTTGTTTCTTGGCGGGCGGGTGGTCCCGGCCGCGCCGTTTACCGGGCCACTTCGGCTCCCAATCGGCGCATTCCCTCGGCTGTGGAAATCTTCGGCGCGTAACCGAAATCTTCCTTGGCGCGTGTGATGTCGAAGTAGTGTGATGTGGCCAACTGGGCGGCCAGGAATCGGGACATCGGCGGTTCGGATTTCAGACGCAGGAGCCGGTAGATGAACTCGAACGTCGCGCCGACTTTCCATGCGGCCGAGAACGAGATCGACTTGCCGATCGGCGGCAAGGCGGCCAGGGCGAGGATCTCGTCGATCCATTGCCAGCAGTTTACCGGCTCGCCTTGGCTGAGGAAGTAGGCCCGACCGGCCGCCGGCGAATCGGCCGTTAACGCGTCGGCCGCTTGCAGATGGGCCGTCGCGGCGTTCTCGACGTAGATCATGTCGACCAAATTCGTGCCGTCGCCGACGCGTCGCAGCCGTCCGCTGCGGGCCCGGGTCAACAGTCGCGGGATCAGGTGCCGATCCCTGGGCCCCCAAATCAAATGCGGCCGCAAGGCACACGTCAACAGGCCGTCGCGGCCGTTGTGCTCGAGCACATACTGCTCGGCCAGGGCCTTTGTGTGCGGGTAGTGGCACAACCAGTGCTGCGGATAAGGGGCCGATTCGTCGACGCCGCACTGATCGGTCCCGTCGAACGTGACGCTCGGGCTGCTCGTGAAAACCAGCCGCGGCACACGATGCTCGACGCACCCTTCGACCAGATGCTGCGTGCCCAGTGTGTTGATTTGGTAGTAATGATCCCAATCCACGCCAATCCCGGCCACGGCCGCCGTATGGAACACGAGGTCCACGCCGCGGCAGGCCTCGACCGTTGCACGCCGATCCCGCACATCACCCCGCACGACCTCGACGCCCAAGGCGTCCAACTCGGGATACGTGCCCCGACAGAACGCCCGAACGCGATCCCCTCGGGCAACAAGCTGTTCGACAATGTATAGCCCGAGGAATCCTCCGGCGCCGGTGACCAGTGTATTCATGGCTTGTGAGGTTCGAGTTTCCCGGCCGCCCAGACGGCCAGCTTTTCGCGGAAGATTTTGGCGTTGTGCCGAATATCGACGGGGAAGGCCGGATGCAACAGGAACGTCTCGATCGATTGAGTCAGTTCGTGGCGACTGCCCAGTTGGCGAAGCTCGTCGAGCAGGGTTTCCTTGGCCGTGGGGTCGGACGGCATGTGATCCTTCAGCGGCTCGATGACGATTACCGGGCGCTGTTGGCCTTTCGGCCCTACGCCGACCAGGGCACTGCGGTAAACGGCCGGGTGCTGGTTGAAAATCGCCTCGCAACGGACGGGATACATCGGCCCGGCCTCGGTCAACACGCGATGGGCCACGCGGCCGCAGAACCAGAATCGACCCTGCTGGTCCAGGCAGCCCGTGTCACCCATCCGGTGCCAGACGCCTCTTGGGTCAGCGATCTTGCCGAGTGCGTTGGCCTCGAGTCGGGTGCAGTATTCTTGCGTGACGACCGGGCCTTGGACGATCAGTTCGCCGATCTGGCCGGTCGGCAGCTCTTCAACATCATCGATCGAGCCGATCGGACCGTCGACGATGCGAATCACCTTCCACCGGATCCCGGAGAACTTCTTGCCGACGCAAACCCCGGCCCCTTCCCGCGTTTTGGAAGCGGTCTGAGCGAGCACTTCGCTGGCCCCGATCGAGGCGACCGGCAGTGCCTCGGTGGCGCCGTAGGGCGTGAAAATATCGCCGTCCGGGTGAATTCGACCCTTCATGCATGCGAGCACATCGGCCGGCACCGGTGCGCCGGCCGATAGGACCCGGCGAATCGTCGGGAGCTTGATGTCTCGCTCTTCGCAGTATCGGCCCACGCGGTTCCAAATTGCCGGCGAACCGAACGTTTGGGTTACCTCCCAATCGCCGACCGCCTCGATAATCTTGGCCGGATCGACTTGGGCCGGGCGCGAAGGGTCCATGTCGGGAATGACCGTGGTCACGCCCATCGCACAATTGAACAACCCAAACAGCGGGAAGCCGGGCAGGTCGACCTCGCCCGGCTGGATGTCGTATCGATCGCGAATCTGCGTGACCTGGGCGTCGAAGTTGCCGTGCCGATAGAGCACGCCCTTCGGCGGACCCGTGCTGCCGGTGGTGAAGATCACAGCCGCCGGGTCGTCGCAATCCGTCCGCGCCGATTCGGGTCCGGTCCATGCCCCACCGCGAAGTTGCTTCAGCGTCACGCCGCCCCAGAACCAACGTCGACCGACCGTCACGTTAAAGCGAGCCTCGGGGAATCGCCGCCGGAGAATCGTGCGCACCGCATGTGCGGCCGGGATAGCGATGAACCCCTCGGGCTGTGCCTCGGCCAGGCAGCGGATCATGTTGCGAGGTCCCATGCCCGGGTCGATGAGGATCGAAACGGCCGCCGACTTGAACAGGCCGAAGACCAGCGAGATGAAGTCGATACCCGGCCGAACTAGCAGCGCCAACGGCGTGCCCGGTTCGACACCCAACTCGCGCAATCCTCGGGCGATCCGGTCGCTGTCCTGGTCTAACTCGCGGAAGGTGACGGAGCGATACTGCCGCTGGTTTCCGTCGTATCCCAAGGGTTCGACGACGGCGGTCGCCTCGGGCATGGCCGCAGCGGTTGTCGTCAGACGGGCAGCGACGTTGACGGTTTGGCCCGGGGCAGGGATCGATGTCATGGGTTCGCCAAGTCGTGAGCGGCCACGCGGTGAGGACCGGTCAATGGGGTTCGGTTCTCGACGAGGCTGCGTTGCCACTCGATGCCTAAGGTGACCACGTTGATGCCCGAGCCGATCCCCATCAGGGCCACGCGATCACCCTTTTGCAGGTGTCCGTTTTCGATCCCCATGGCGGCCGTCATCGGCAGCGCGACCGAGCCCGTGTTGCCGAGCCACTCGAGCGTCGCGTAGTCGATTTCCGGCTCGAGCCCGAACGATTCGAGCATCAGCTTGCGATGGGCCTTTCCTACCTGATGGCAGAAGGTTTTGTCGATTTGTGAAGTATCCCAGTCCAAGCACTGAAGGAACTCGTCGAATGTCTCCTTGCCGACCGCGATGCCCTCGTGCAGAAGTGTCTCGCTGTCGGTCTGCATGATTTCGTTAAGGCCCTCGCTTTGGCAAAGCTCGCACCCGGCCGTGTTGGTCCGCCAAACGCCGCCCAGCAGCCGATTGCCCGTGCGGCTGATACGACGATCGACCAGCACGACCGCAGCGCTGCCGGAACCGATCGTCAGCGAAGCGACGGCCAACTTGATGTCGTTACGGGTTAGCGACGTATCGCTGTTAAGCCGCTCGATGGTGGCTTCGACCAGCGTGCGGCTGCTTTCGGTGCCCACCACGACTCCAGCCCGAATTTGCCCCAGCTCGATCATGTTGGCCACCTGGATCATGCCATTGAGCAGTCCTAAGCAAGCGTTCGAGACGTCGTAGATCAAGCAGTCCTTGGGCAGGGCGAGTTGGTGATGCACGCCGCAGGCGGTGGCCGGTTCGATGAAGTCGCGACAGACGGATCCGTGGATCAAGGCGCCGATCTCGCCTTTGTCGATGCCGGCTTGGCGAATGGCCTTGTCGGCCGTCTCGACGCTCTTTTCGCTGGGACGCATCCCCGCCGGCCAGAAACGCCGTTGGCGAATGCCCGACATCAATTCCAGCCGCCCCTCGGGCAAGCGAAGCCGCCCGTAGAGCGGCGCAAGTCGGGTCTCGATCTGGTCCGACGTGACGATCTCGTCGGGCAGCGTATAGGCCAGCGATTCAACACAAACGTTCTGGTATCGCATCGTGCAACTGATAAAGGCGCGGGAATTGCGGAGATTTTTGTAGGAGTCGACTCCCGTCGCCGATTTCTGAGCCAATTTCGGCTGATCGGCGACGGGAGTCGCCTCCTACAAAACACGCATGATTCACGCGTGCCGGATACAAGATACCCAGGCTGCCGCCGAGCGTAAAGGGCCCGCACTTGCGAGGGAGGCTAGGCCCTTCCCGGTTACCCGTCGCTCACCATGCTAGAAGGAAACGGTCGAATGTGATCTTCTTTCGATTCACCGGTTGCTGCTCCCTTCGACGCAATTCGCTTAAAGCGGCCCGTTTCGCACAACTCACGGGCTACAAACCGCACCAGGTTTCTCCGGCCTTCACGGCCAGGGTCGAGATTCAGTTGTTTCAACAGATCAAGCAGTTCCTCGCCCTCAACACCAATGTCATCGAAATAGCTAACCAGCTCTTCCTGCTCCATGCCAAATAGTTGATCAAGAGACTTGTCGATTCGTTTACTTGCCACGAGAACAATCTTGTCGATCAATTCGTTGCGTGTTGCCTTTTTCCCCAACTCGATTTCAAACTCTTGTGCTAGTCTCCGCAATACCTCGACAGTGCAGTGCCGACTTTCCCTGAACCCCGCTTTGGTCCCCGGAACGCCAAGCCAACGAACAAGGAGACGAACGTCTATGTCTTGTTTTATGCTGGACATTGTTTGAGAAACTCCTGAGTAAGTTGTCGCAACTGATCAGATTGCTTGTCTGCGTTCTGGCCAGCTACGTCGAAGACTGGGCAACGATCGAGTGCAGCCTGCCGCAATCCATCGCCTTCCGTGACATACGCTTCAAAGATTGGGCCAGTCTGGCTAATGCGGCGGTACTCGGTTCGCTCCGTCCACTTCAATATGCCGCCCCACTCACGTGCTTGCGTCGCGATCGCCCCAGCGTATTTTGTTGGCGAATACTTAATCTCCTCGTCGAGCGAACTGACAACCATCTCAATATCGCTATTGACGTTATTGATGGCCTCAATAGCCGACACTACGCCGACTGTTGATTGCAAATCGAGCTTAACCGGCGAACACACGAAATCGCATGCGTAGATAATTGTACGCAGCAGATCGTTGATGTCGGGATGCGAATCCACGAGGATGTAGTCGTACTCGTCACGAATTGATCCGAGCACAACGTCAAGGATGGAAAGGTGCCGCCAAAGACTACGCGTATTATCTCGAATGTTGTTCGTTGTTGGTATCTTCTCAACCGTGACTTGCGACAGTCGAGGGTCGGCGAGCATGAGCCTGATTCCAGGGTGATCAGTGTCCACGATATCCACATCCGGGGTGTGAGGTGTCGCGCTGTACAACTGGAGGAACCTGTCGTACAGCGTCGTTCCTTGAATTTGCCCAGACCGGAACTCCTCAATGAGTGACGGCACGAATCTGCCTGTGATACCGCCGCGTTGGTAATCGCCATCGACGACGAGGACCGTTTTGTTATGATAACGGCTTAATGCCACGGCGATGTGGTAGCAAATCGTTGTCTTACCAACACCGCCCTTCTCGCTGGCGAAACCGACCGTAGCGCTCATATTCCCCACCTGCAATGTTGAACCGCTTCATGCGGTCATAATCGATATTGCCCATTTGGGTCGAGCCTGAAACCGATTCAGGCTTGCAGCGTTGCAATTATAACGCGTTGCGCCCCCATGTCTATCGCCTGGTGATTTTTAGGCATTTTCTTCCTCGTAACCGCGCCATCGAGACTGCACCCCCTAAAGTGCCTGCCAACATGGCCCTTAGTCGAGCTTTGGCACACAGAATTACGAGTACTCTTCTCCATGCATCCCGCATTCTGGCCGACTGAGACACCCATGCGGCACGTATCCAGAGACGACCGGCGGTGGCAACACGATCCGCGGTCGAGGGCATCAATAACAAGTCGCGGGTGATCATCGAGCGCTGGTACGGGTAAAGTCGGCCGAGAAGCTCTTTCGTCGACCGATTCTCGACCTGAACCGGGCCTCGGAGGCAGCCGGGCGGAGTATCGGCGATCGCCGCCACCTTTAAGGCCCGTGTTTCTGACGTTGGGCACCTAAAATCGGAAGAGCTAACCTTACCGGTGGCGGGCTTCACGCAGGTAGCGCAAATGAGCGAGAGTTCGCACATGCGCATTTACGAAGTATGTCTATGCACTAATTCGGCTATCCACAACGCTAGCAGTGCTATCAACACACTATGTAGTGGGAGAAATGTTTTTTGGCCCTAAATGTCGATATTTCTTGCAAAGCTTGTGTCAGGCCCCTAAACTCCCAAGCGACTTGCATTCCTCTTACCTGGAGACATGCCAAAGCTAAAGGAGTTTTGAACTAAACGATAGGGACATCGCCCACGGTCGTGTCTTCGGATACGAGGGACCGTCGGGAAAGCTCCGCGGTCGGAACGTCACGGACAGGCGAAACCGGCCGCCACCGCAGAAGTCGCATCGCCGCGTCGGCGATCACGAGATGCGAGCGAGTTTGCTTTTCTCGATCCCCTCTTTCCGGCCGCATACGCTCGCGAGTTTTTGCCCCTGCACCATTCCAGGACCTGGCCTCAGGACGGGCCGCAAGGAGGAGTACAGGATGACTTCTAAACCTATGATTGGGATCAATGCCGACTATCGATCGGCGCGAAGGGATTCCGCCGCGTTTGCTTTTTTGGGTGCCGGCTATTTTGATTGCGTGTCGAAAGCCGGGGCCATTCCCGTCGTCATTCCACCCTTGGAAGACGAGGGGGATCTCAATCGCGTGCTGGGCACGCTCGACGGCATCGTGCTCAGCGGAGGAGGTGATTTGGATTGCCGCCACGACGGATACATGATCCATCCGTCGATGCGGCTGCTGGATGATCGCCGCGACCAGTTCGACCGGATGTTGATGCGACTCGTTGCCGAGCGCAAGATGCCTGTCTTCGGCATTGGGGCGGGAATGCAGATGCTGAACGTCTCGCAAGGCGGCAACCTCTTCTTGCATATTCCCGAGGATCTACCTCGTGCGTTGCCCCACTTCGACGCCATCGACCTGGGCCATCGTCATGCCTTGGAAGTAGAGATGGGATCGCTCATGGAACGGGTTTACGGAGAGGGAGAAATCCGCGTCAACAGCATGCACCACATGTCCGTCGACGAAGTGGCGCCCCGTTTCGCGGTGACCGCACGTTGTCCCGACGGCGTCATTGAAGCGATCGAAAGCACCACCGATTGGTTTGCGATGGGGACCCAATTCCATCCGCAAAGTAGTTCGGCTTCGGCGTTGGATCTGCGAGTTTTCGAGGAGTTTATCACCGGGATCACCGGAGAAGTTCTCGAAATGAGCATGGTCGCCTAACTGCAAGACCACGAACGGCGGGGCCTCTGCGATGGCGATGCTCACCAGACTTCAAATGCCTCAGACGGGCCAAGGCCGGCGATGGACGGTTGGTCTCTCGGTTCGCAGCCAATGCAAGGAAGTCGATGCGGCATTGGTCGCCGCGGACGGACGCGGATTGGATGTGGCCGTCGACGTTGCCGGGGTCGCCACGGCCGAAGTTCCGCGAGAAACGGCCCGGCTGTTCGCCGACTTGACAAGCCCCGACGCCTCTGGTCCGGAAACACTTGCCATGCTCCGCAGCGAGTTGGCCGAGGTTCACACTTCCTTGATCGGCGAGTTGCTTTCCGGGCTGGGGGTCGCTCCAAGTCGGGTCTTGGCCGCGGGGGTTCACGATCCGGGCCTTTGGCACGGCGACCGTCGCGGCTCGAACGGCCGCTTGGGATTGTGCGACTCGGCCGCCTTGGCCGAGCTTACCGAGTTGAACGTGATCGATGCCTTCGAGGCACGCGATCTGGCTCGCGGCGGGCAAGGAGGCCCGATTACGCCCTTGGCCCAGTGGATTCTGCTGAGAGACCCGAGCGTTCATCGCGTGGTTCTGGATCTGGGGCGGACCGTGCGGTTGAGCTACTTGCCGCCGACAATGATCGACAACCCGGCCACACGTATTCTTTCGTTCGACGTGGGCCCCGGCACCAGTTTGCTCGACGCGCTTACCCGCCGGCTGACCGAAGGATCGCATCGTTTCGATCCGGGCGGGCGGATGGCCGTACAAGGTCGGCGCGTCGACGAGTTGATCGAGCATTGGCTGAAAGACCCGTATTTCGACCGTCCGTTGCCGCGCTGGCATCCGCGAGGCGTGCCGCCCGAACGCTTCCTGACCGACTCGCTGCAGATGGCCGTGAAGTCCGGTTGGTCGATCCGCGATTTGCTCTGTTCGGCAACCCATTTCGTGGCCGAGGCGATTGGCAAAGCGCTTCGAAAGCGACTACCTGAAGATGCGAGAATCGATCAAGTGGTGATCACCGGCGGAGGCCGACAGAATGGGATGCTGCTTCGAGAGATCGCTCGGGTCTGCGAAATCCCGAGCGTGCGAATCGGCGAGTTGGGTATCCCCGACGAGGCCTATAGCCCGGCCGCCATCGCGATCCTTGCGCTGTTGCACTTGGATCAGGTTCCCGCCAATCGCACGGCCATCACCGGGACCGATGCCCCGCGACTGCTGGGCCGGCTGACCCCGGGCTCTCCGCGAAACTGGCAACGGCTGCTGGAAACCAGCGCCGCCAGCAGCACAGCCGTGAGGCCGCTACGCAGTGCGTTGTAGCGGCCGATTGCGAGATCATTTTTTGATTCGGTGCCACTGGTGGCTTGCCCACCAGTGCGAAGGACACTGGTGGGCAAGCCACCAGTGGCACGACATGCATCGACCTATCGGCGACGCGAGTCGCCTTCCGCAGAAACCG
>CAYYOX010000113.1:0-4808 GCA_964473065.1 uncultured Planctomycetaceae bacterium
CGCTTGTGGACAGCCGTCTGGCCGTGCGGTACAATCGATCGCATGGTGATTGGTACACTTTGACTTACGCTTGTTGGGAGACATCCGCGATGAGAATTGGTTCCTTCTTGGCTCTTGTATTGATCTGTGCTTCCTTGGCCCAGGCTGGCGATTGGCCGCAGTGGCGGGGGCCGAACTTCAACGGCTCGTGCGACGAGGAGAACTTGCCGGCGGATTGGGGCCGTTCAAAGAACATTGCCTGGAGCGTCGACGTACCCGGCGGCGCCGCCACGCCGGTTGCCGCCGGCGATCGCGTGTTCCTCTCGGCCGCCGACTTACAGAACAACACGCTCAAGGCCATGGGCTTCGATCGGGCCACTGGAAAACTCCTCTGGCAGCACGACATCGCACAGCGAATCCGCAGAGACCAGCGAAGCACGTTCGCTTCCGCCTCGCCGGCAACCGACGGGCAGCGCGTGATCTTCTTCTACGCCACCGGCGACATGATCTGCTTCGATATGGACGGAGAGCGCCTTTGGGCTCGTAACATCCACAAGGACCACGGAACGTTCGCGTTTCTTTGGACGTTCGCCAGCAGTCCCCTGCTGTTCGAGGGCAAGTTGTATTTGCAAGTGTTGCAGCGTGACGTGCCGGTCGACGATCGCGGGTTTTCGGACCGGAAGAACGAATCGTATCTGTTGGCCATCGATCCCAAGACGGGCAAAACGCTTTGGCAACACGTCCGCCCGAGCAAGGCCGTGGCCGAATCGCGCGAGGCCTTCTCCTCGCCCGTTCCCTACGAGCACGAGGGGATTAAACAGTTGCTGATTGTCGGAGGCGATGCGGTCTCCGGACACGACCCGGCAACCGGCAAGGAGTTGTGGCGCTGGGGCACCTGGAACCCGATGCGAATCGGGCATTGGCGGCTGGTCCCGTCCGCGGTGGCCGGCGACGGTGTGATCCTGGCTTGTGCTCCGAAACGCAACCCGATCTACGCGATCAAGGCGGGCGGATCCGGCGTGCTCGATGATGACTCGTTGGCCTGGGTCAGCCGTGACGAGAAACAGGTGACCTCCGACGTTCCCACACCCGCCTTCTACGACGGCGACTTCTTCGTGCTCAGCGACGTACGCCGGGCATTGTCTCGCGTAGAACCGAGCACGGGCAAGGTCAAGTGGACGATCGCGACGCCGGGACGCTCGAAGTACGAGGCCTCGCCGCTGGCGGCCGACGGCAAGATCTACGTGATCAATTTCGATGCCGAGGTCAGCGTGATCGATGCGGCCGACGGCAAGATTCTCAACACGATCCCCATGGCCGACCCCGACAGCGAAGCAGTCGCCCGAGCCTCGATCATCGCCGCCGACGGCCAACTACTAATCCGCACGGCCGAGAAGCTGTACTGCGTGGGGAAAGGGCAATAACCCGGATCATTCACGGGTTTGTAGATTGTAGGGTGCGTGAAACGCACCAACCGCATGACAAAGGATCAAACCAGATTCATGGTGCGTTTCACGCACCCTACGACTTTCCTAATCCGCAAAAGCCCACCTCCTTTCTTGATGCTTCTGAATTCAGTCGTGGGCACGGAGAATCGGAGTAATCGCTTCAGGGCGACCTGCCCGATATTCAAACTGCGATGATCTATACTTTGCATCCCGCTTTTGTGGGTGGCATGATGTCGAAAAGCGAGTTTTGACGTCATAGTGCGTGCTCTTGGCAGGCTATCAGGGGGGGCAGATTCTATCCCCTTGTAGGAGGCGATTCCTATCGCCGACCGAAATGCCGGGAGCGCAAATCGGCGACAGATACGAAGAGAATCGGCGACAGGAGTCGCCTCCTACAGATACGACGTGGACGGATCGAGCTTGGTCAAGGACGATACTCATGAAGTCATACTGCCTTAAGTGGATGATCCCAGGAGGCCTGATCGGCCTGTTATGTTCCGTCGTGCAGGGGCAAGTGGAGTCGTTTGCGTTACGCCAGACTTCTCCACAAGCGATTGCGTCGACATGGCCGCCAGCCCTGGATCGTCTTCCAAGCGTGGACGATTACGGAAGCGCCCAGAGCGAAGCGAGTCGCCTTCTTCAGGTAGCCAACTTCCAGAGTGAGACCGGCGCCGATCCGGCCCCCGAAATCGCGCCAACTAACGCCGCGCCAATCCACGAAACACTCGGCATCCTGGAAGAGGACCTTGCGGACCAGGACGAGAGGCTGGCCGAGTTGGAGGAACAGGTCGGCCAACGCGGCGTGGTTCATGCCATGGATGCGCTGAAACTCGACCTGGGCGGGTTTATCAGCCAGACGTTCACCTCGATCAGCAGCGACGATGACTTCCAATCGAGCTTCGACCTCTCCCAATTCGAGCTGTTTATCGCAGGCGAGGTTTCCGAGAAGTTGACGTACTTCACGATTCTGGAGTTCAAGCGCCAGGCGGACATCGACCACTCGGACCTCAGCCACGTGGTCTTCGACCCCTTCGGAAACGACGCCGAATTGGAGTTGGCCTGGTTCAACTATCGATGTGAAGATCAGTATCAGGTTCGCGTGGGGCGATTTATCACACCCCATGGGATTATCAACATCGAGCACTTCCACCCCACGCTGTTGCACATCCCCTACCCGATGTTCATGCGGCAAGGCGAAGATCCCACCTTCTTCCCCAGGTTCCTGATCGGGGCCCAACTGCACGGATTTCGCTACATGGGCCCCTGCGAGGCCGATCGCTTCGAGTACAATATCTACACGGGCAGCCAGAAGGAGACGGGCTCGAAGTTCCTGCTGGGAGCTCGCGCCGCCTACACGTTCGGCGAGAGCGGGCTGACGTGTGGCGTGAACTATGGTTACGGAACCCACGGCGAAGAACCCACGGACAACAAGTACAACTTCGGCGGATTCGACCTGCTCTACGACCGTGGCCGCGTGCTTTGGAAGAACGAGTTTTTCGCCAGTGTGGAAGATGGCGCCGACGACCGGCTGGGTTTCTACACGCAACCCGGCTGGCGATGGTGTGATAATGTGATCCTGTTTTATCGATTCGATTACCTCGACCCGGGCCGCGGACTCGATAACCAGTCGGAACATGTGGCGGGGATCAACTATCTCCCCATGCCCCTGTTGCGACTTCGTGCCGCGGTCACGTTGGCGAAATTCGATAACCGAGCGGACCATCAGATGCTTCAGTTGTCCACCACGATCAGCTTTTGATTTCTCGGCATGAGATGACCAATAATGCCCCGACGCACAAACATTCGAAGCATCGTGACGTGCATCGTCGCGCTGTGCGCGGTCGTGAACTACGCCCCCGCGACGACACTAGCGCGCGCGGCAAGGAAGAAGATGAAGTCTCCTTCCTATGCTTTGATTATCAACGCGAAGAACCGCGGGGGGGCATCTCGGGAGCAGGTCAAGCGGCTGTTCTTAAAGCAAGCCAACACCTGGAAGAACGGCCTGCGCGCCAAGCCGTTGGACCGCAAAGCGAGTGACCCGGCCCATCGTGCCTTTCTGGCAAACGTTCTTCAGATGGACGAAAGCCGATTCGTCGCGCACTGGCTCGCGGTGAAACAAAAGACGGGGGTCACGCGGCCCCTGGGGATCACCAGCGATCGAGCGGTGGGTAGGCTGGTTGCCAAATACGAGGGGGCCTTCGGATTCATCGAGCTCAAGGACGGCGTCGATCCGCCCAAAGGGACGGTCGTATTATTCCGATTCTAAGGCAATTTGTAGCCCTCTGCCCAACCGCGCCTTCTGAAGACGTCCCAAACCGCTTGTAGGCCGGACTTCTTGCATCGCAAGCCCATGTGTGATCTATAGTTACGAAGAGAAGATAAGTGCCGTAGCTACCTGTGCGCACGGACGCATCTTTGGTCACCTCAGGGGCAATCAGTGCTCGTCCGTAAGAAATTACTGTTGGCTTTTTCCCTGGCCATCGGGCTGCAAATTGCCCAGATGGTGGCGGTCGAGGTATCGCTCGAGCAAATGCAGGTGGCCGTGGAGACGATCACGGACGTGGCCGCCGAGCAACGTACCGTCCTGCTGGCCACCGACGTGATCAACGACTTGCGCCAACTTCTTCGTCAACCTCCCGAACCGGAGGCCACGAGCGAGTATCTCTCGACGCTTGAAGTCCAATGGCAAGCACTCTCCAGTTACATTCACACGTTTTCAGACGCCGATTCGACCCCCATCGTCTCCCGGTCGACACGAGAGGAATTGCTGGACACACGGAATGTTGCGGCCAAGGAACTGACAGCGCTGCGCGAGTTTCTTTCCGAGAATCCCGACGACAGGGAAGAAATCGCTGACCGGATACTCTTCTTCGAGGAATCCGTCCACTCGTTGGCCGAGCAACTGAGCATTCTCGACGCGGCCCTGGACGAGCAGTTGCACGTCGCGTCTCTGCGGGAGAAAGCACTTCACTATCGCCCGAATCAAATCGGCATGGCGGCCGGCGCCATTGCCACGGTGTTCCTGGCCGCATTTGCCTGGACCTTTTCGGGTTGGTTCGTAAGGCCGCTGCACACCCTTTCCGAGGCCTTCGATCGGATCGACCCCAACAAGAACCGCTACCTGCGCCTACCGGTTACCGGCCGTGACGAGTTCGCGATTCTCACGGGCGCCTTCAACAACTTGACCGATCGGATCGATAACGAGTTCTCGGCGCGACAGAGGGCCGAACAAAAGAACCGGGCCATTCTGGCTTCCACCATCGACCCGATGCTCACGGTGGACGTGCGGGGAACGATCCAGGACGCCAGCAACTCCGTGAAGAACGTCTTCGGCTGGACTTCCGAGGAACTGATCGGACAAAACGTCAACATCTTGATGCC
>CAYYOX010000113.1:4818-13965 GCA_964473065.1 uncultured Planctomycetaceae bacterium
TAGTAGGCCAACCAAGCCGCCAAGGCCGCCAGCCGGGCCAAAAGCGCATTCTTAGCCAACATGAGCCACGAAATCCGCACACCCATGACGGCCATTCTCGGGTTCTCCGATGTGTTGCTGGGAAACCTCACTCGCGAGGAGGCCGTTGCAGCCGCCAATACCATCAAGCGAAACGGCGGTTACCTGCTCCGATTGATCAACGACATCCTCGACCTCTCCAAGATCGAGGCCGAGAAACTCGACGTCGAGCACATCCCCTGCTCGCCGAACCGGATCCTCTTCGATATCGAGTCTCTGATGGGAGTTCGAGCCGCTGCAAAGAACCTGCGGCTGGTGATCCAGTGCGACGGTCCCGTGCCTTCGACAATTCACACCGACCCCACCCGACTGCGCCAGATCCTCATCAATCTTATTGGCAACGCGATCAAGTTTACCGAGGTGGGAGAGATCCGCGTGATTGCCCGCCTGCTCGACGCCGAGTCGGAAAAGCCCAAGATGCAGTTCGAGATCCGCGATCCGGGCGTCGGAATGACCGAGAAGCAGATGGCTAACCTGTTTATGCCGTTTACTCAAGCCGATTCCTCCACCACCCGCAAGTTCGGAGGGACCGGGTTGGGACTGACCATCAGCAAACGGCTAGCCGCCATGCTCGGCGGTGATCTCGAAGCAACCAGCACGCTCGGAAAAGGAAGTACTTTCACGGTTACCATCGACACGGGACCCCTTGATGGGCAAGAGATGCCGAGCCAGGCGGTAGCTCTCGCCAAGCCTGCGGAGAAAACGACCGAACCGACCGCCCATCACAAGGTGAAACTCGACTGCCGCGTCCTCCTGGTCGAAGATGGCCCCGACAATCAGCGGCTAATAGCCTTCGTGCTGAAAAAGGCAGGGGCCCAGGTCACCGTGGCCGAGAACGGACAAGTTGCCCTGGATTGTGTTCACGCCGCCCAAGGAGAAGAAACTCCCTTCGATGTCATCCTGATGGATATGCAAATGCCTGTGCTCGACGGCTATGAAGCCACCAGGATTCTACGGTCTGAAGGATACGCCGGCCCGATCATCGCCCTGACCGCCCACGCCATGACGAGCGACCGCCAGACGTGTCTCGATGCCGGCTGCACCGACTACATGACCAAGCCCATCGACCGAGACACTCTCATACCCCTAGTCGCACAATACGCCCAACAGCAAAGCCAGCCGAGCTAGTTGTTGCAAATCGTTGTCGAACAGCCTATCATGGGGATTCGCCAAAAAGCCCCCGGATTGCATCCGGAGGATCCTGCCGGCGCTCTGCAAAAACCAATCATCAACAGGAGCAAGCCATGAAACGGATGAACTCTCGAATCCTCGTTTGGTCGCTAGCCTATACTTGCCTCTTCGCCGGAGTTGCCTTGGGTGACGAAGGAATCAGCCCGCCAAAACCGTCGCCGCAATACGAGCCGACCGAACCCTCGCCATTGGACAGCGAGGAGAACCTTTTTCACGGGGCCAAGGTGACGGTCTGCGACCATTGGAGCGATCGGGTGGGCGCCTTCGCAATCGACGGGCGATACGATAATCGCAACGACTACTGGGGCACCGCGATGGACCCCGCCTGGATGACGCTCGAACTGCCCAAGTCGCGATCGTTGAACACACTGCGGCTGTGGAACTTCTGGGACGGCAGCCGCTCGTACGGCCATCTGATCGAAGGTTCGCTTGACGGTGAGACTTGGCAAACGCTGGTCGACCAACAAGAGTACGCCAAGCCGGCCACCGCCGCAGGCCGAACGTTCCAGTTCGACACGACCGAAGTGAAGTTCGTACGGATCACGATCCAAGGCCACAATGCCGGCCGCAAGATCGGTGCCCACGTCGTCGAGTTCCAAGGATATAGCCTCTCGCCAGAACGCCTGGCCGAACTGAACGCCTGGGAAGAGGTTCCCGAGGGTTTGCACGGGACGTTCGGTTCCAAAGACGTTCGCTACTCCCGCAGTATCTTGCCCAAGTTGGAACCACGGCCCGAATGGTCCGGCACGGCCTGGCGCGGCGAACGGATCAACGCGCAGATCGTCCTCTGGACCGCCACTGGCGCCAGGCAAGTCCGCTTGAACAGTTCGCCGTTGAAATCCGAGCAGGGTGATGAAATCCCGGCCGCCTGCGTGCGGTCTCGATTCGTTCGCTACGTGATTTCCGATCACAACACGTCCGGCGCGCCGGCGACCTGTATTGTGCCCGACATCTTGGACACGATCGGGCGGCTCGACCTGAATCCGCGTTCGGTTCGCCCTGTTTGGCTCACGATCGATGTGCCGGCCGACACGAAGCCTGGCACGTATCGCGGCGCAGTGGCCGTGGCCGCGTCCGATGGGCAGTCGATTTCGCTGCCGGTGCAACTCGAAGTGCTGCCGGCCGTCGTACCGCCGCCGAGCGATTGGGCTTTTCGCTTCGATCTATGGCAGAACCCCTGGGCCGTAGCCCAAGCGCATCGTGTCGAGCCGTTCTCCGAGGCCCACCTTGCGATACTCGAACCGCACCTGAAGATGCTGGCCGAGGCCGGGCAGACCTTCATCACGACCTACATCACGCACGAAGCCTGGGGTGAAACGATCTACCGCAGCGAAGGCACGATGGTCGAGTGGATCCGCGGCCGCGACGGCCGATGGCGTTTCGATTACACGAACTTCGATAAGTACGTCGAGCTAGCGCTGCGTTGCGGCATCACCGACGCGATCACCTGCTACACGCCCGTGGCGTGGCAGAACCGCTACCGCTACGTCGACGAGGCGACCGGCGAGTATGTGCATGTACAATGGACGCCGACCTCCGAGGAGTTCGAGTCGTTCTGGCTGGTCTTCCTCAAGGACCTTGAGGCCCATCTGAAGCAACGCGGCTGGTTCGAGCGAACCTACCTGGGGGTCAACGAGAACCCGATGCCCGACACGAAGGCCGCCATTGCGATGATCAAGAAAGCCAATCCGCGGTGGAAGATCACCTACGCCGGCCATTGGCACACGCAGCTCAGCGAGCTGCTGGACGATTACTGCATCATCATCGACCATGGCCCGACTAGCGAAGCGATCCGCCAACGTCGGCAAGACGGGCAGACCACGACGTTCTACGTCTGTTGCGGTCCCGCGCGGCCGAACAATTTCACCTTCTCTCCGCCGGCCGAGTCGACCTGGATGGGCTGGCACACGGCGGCCAAGGGTTACGACGGGTTCCTGCGCTGGGCCTACGACGGTTGGCCGGTCGATCCGCTGCACGACACGCGCCACGTCAACTGGCCCGCCGGCGATTGCTGGCTAGTCTATCCCGGGGTGCGCAGCTCGATCCGCTTCGAGCGTTTACGCGAGGGCATCGTCGACCACGAGAAGATCCGCATCGTCCGCCAGCTTCTCGAAGATCGCGAAGACGCCGCGGCCCGACAATCCCTAGCCCGCCTCGACGCGATGCTCGAGCGTTTCACCTACGCCGTCGCCCAACAACAACCGGCCGCCGAGCTCGTCCGCAGTGCCCAGGAACTGTTGACCGAACTCACCCGAGAAGCCGCCCGTTGATGGTTTTCAAAGAGGCGTAGGCAATAAAGGCCTCACGCAAAGGCGCCAAGACGCAAAGCAGTGAAGGGGTGGAGAAGTCGGCATTTATTACGCTCCTGGCTACTTGCTGGACGATGTATCGGCACCGTGGTATATTGTTGGCGTTATAGACTAGCAAATCCCTTTGCGTCTTGGCGCCTTTGCGTGAGACCTCTTTAACGTACTACCCCAAGGAGAACCTGCCGTGAAACTTCACCACGCTCTTGCCATTGCATTGACCCTCTTGACCGCCTCCGTATGGGCCGCCGAACCGAGACAGACGCGAATGACCTGGGAACAGGCGGTCGCCGATCCGGCTGCGGCGCATTTGGCTCGGCCCAGCAAGGTGCAGTACGACTGGCAGGAGATGGAGCGAGCGATGTTCATCCAGCTCGATCCGGCTACGCACCAGGGCAGGGAGTACGACAACGGCAGCACGCCGATGGAGCAACTCACCTTCGAGAAACTGGACGTTAACCAGTGGTGCGAAGCGGCTAAGGCGTGGGGCGCGAAAGAGGTCAACTTCATGCTCGCCCACAGCGGCGGGTTTTGTATGTGGCCCACGGAAACGACCGATTATCATATCGGCAATACGCCCTACAAAGGCGGCAAGGGCGATGTGGTCAAGGAGTTTGCGGAAGCCTGCCGCAAGCACGGGCTCAAGGCCGGGTTCTTTATCTGGTCGCCGCTGTCCAAGGAACACCAGGCGTTTTACGGCAACTACTGGACTCATGGCTCGGACGATACGCCGGTCACGACCGCCGAGGAGTCGAGCGCCGTTACCGCCGTGCGGTTGCGCGAACTTCACGAACGACTCGGCAGTGATCTGGTCGCGGAAATCTGGCTGGATCTGCCACGTTTCTTGACCCTCGGCAAAGAGGTCGAAGAGTATTTTCCCAATGCGGTTGTTCTGGCGGTCGGTTGTCAGAGTCCCTTATCGACCATCCGCTGGCCGGGTACCGAAAGCGGAACAGTGAGCGACCCTTGCTGGTCGGTACTGGTTAGATCGAACATGATTGCCCCGCTTTCGAACCCGGATAAGGTGGATCCGGGGAATAGCTACACTAATGAAAACCAGGCGCAAGCCGCGGATAACCCGGACGGGGATTACTGGGCGCCGCACGAGGCGGACACGCCGTTGCACGATCACTTCTGGCACATGCGGCCGGGAGCGCTGGAACGCCGCAAGAGCGTCGAGCAGTTGATGGAGGTCTATGAAAAGTCGGTCGGTCGCAACAGCTTCATCATTCTCAACTGTGCGCCGATGAAAGACGGCAGCATCCATCCCGACGACATGAAGCGTTACAAGGAATTTGGCGACGAGATCGAGCGCCGCTTCGGCCGGCCCCTGGCTGTGGTCGAGCAGGTCCCCGGCAAGGAAGTCGTGCTCGACCTTGGCGGGATGCAGAAGATCGACTACTCCGATCTTTGGGAAGACCATCGCTACGGCCATCGTATCCGCGAGTATGTGGTCGAAGGCTTTGACGGCGAAGAGTGGTTCGAACTGGCCCGCGGCACGGCGGTCGGGCGGCGCAAGATCGATCCGTTCGCTCCGGAAACCGTGAGCAAGGTTCGCGTGCGCGTGACCAAGTCGGTTGGCACGCCGTTGATCCGCAAATTCCAGGTACATTTCGCCGATGTGAAAAAGAACCGGCGAGCCGTCGTGGGAAGAGCGTCCGCTTCGAGTGAGCATGAGGCAAAACTGTTTCCGCCGAAATACGCCGTGGACGGCAACCCCGGAACGTATTGGGTTACCGACATACGCGAGCGCGACAAAACTCCGACGCTCACGCTCGATCTGGGCAGGAAGCGTAAGATCGGCCGCGCGTCGCTGAGTGAAGCCTTCGAGCCGCGGATCAAGAAGTTCCGCATCGAAGGCCGACTGAAGAAATCCGATCCCTGGGTCGTGCTGCACAACGGCAGCGCCGTGAACGGGAAATGGGAGGGCGACATCGAAGAAACGACTGTGCGTTTCGTTCGCCTGACGGTCGAGGAGTTCAGCAACATCAACATAGGCGTGCGCGAGTTCGCCGTGACAGCGCGTCCGGCTCCGCCAAACCCAAGCATCAAAGCTCCGCGCGATCGATCCAGCCGCTTGCCGCCGCCGCAGTGCAATCTGGCGCTGGCGTCTCCGGTGCAGGACTGGTGGGAAGCGCTGCCGTTGGGTAACGGGCAGCTCGGGGCGCTGATCTGGGGCCAAGGCAACCGGTTGACCGTGAAGCTCGATCGGGTGGATGTCTGGGACGAACGCGTCGGCCATCCGTCGTGGAAGACGGATGAATTCACCTGGAAGACGATTCAGGAGTACCGCGCGGCCGGCAACTTCGCGCGTATCCATGAGATCTTCGACGCCCACTACCATAACCAGCCGCCGACCCATGTGGCTATTGGGAAGCTGGAACTGACGCTGCCCGAGGGAACTGTGGCCGATACCTTTCGGCTGGATCTCGCCAAGGCGGAGGTGCGGATCGACTACCAGGATGGCACGGCGGTCAAGGCGATCGCCAGCGCCACCGAGCCGGTCATCATGATGCTGATCCCCGGCAAGCTGGATGGTTTTGATATTTGGGCGCCCGGCATGAACGACACCTGGATGAAGTCGCTTGGCTATCCGTCGCCGCAGATGCACAAAGACGCCGACAGCGTCTGGTATGTGCAGTCGATCCAAGAAGGGCCGACGTTTGCCGTCTTTGCCAAACGCAAGACTGTAGGAAACGACACGCTGATCGCCATCACCATCACCACCAACCAGGAAGACGGCCCCGACCCGGTCGCCGCGGCTCGCAAACGCACCGACAGGGCGCTCGGTATCGGCTATGAAAAACTATTGGCTGCCCACCGGAAGTATTGGGCCGGATTTTGGAATACTTCGGCGCTGGACATTCCAGACCAAGCGGCCCTGAATCACTATTACCTCACGCGATACTACTTCGGCTCCTCGTCGCGGCCCGGCTTCCCGGCGATGGGCACGCTGCAGAGCGTTTGGACCGACGAGAAGCAGTGGCCCGCTTTCAAGAACAACGTCCACAACGACCTCGAAAGTCAAGTGCAATACCAGGCCTACCAGACGGCGGGCAACTTCGCCGAGGGCGAGGCGTTTTTTGAATACTGGTGGCAGCGGCTGCCCGTCTTTCGCACCTATGCCAAGTCATTTTATGAAACGGACGGCGCGGCCGTACCGGGTGTGATGACTTGGGGCGGACATCCGACCACCGGCTGGCCGCAGTATGCCAACTCGCCGACGCAAGTCGGCTGGATCGGCTGGCTGTTCTACCAGCACTGGCGTTACACGCAAGACCGCGAGTTCCTCGCAAAGCGTGCCTATCCCTGGTGCGCCGAGATCGCCGAGTGTTGGGACGGGCTGCTGGAAACCGACGAAGACGGCGTTCGGAAATTGCCGCTGTCGACCTCGGCCGAGGTCTTCAACAACAGCCCGCGGTCCTGGATGAAGCCCAACACCAACTACGATCTCGACCTGATGCAGGTGCATCTGCTGGGATTGGCCGAGATGGCCCAGGAACTTGGAAAGAAGGAAGAAGCGGCCCGCTGGTCGAAGATGGCCAATTCCTTGGGCTCACGCCATGTGGACGAAGAAAACGCCCTGATGTGGAGCGAGAACGAGAAGGTCGCGTTCCTGCATCGCCACTTCTCGCACTCGATGAGCATCCACCCCTTCAACCTGGTAACCATCGACGGCACCGACCGCGATCGTGAGATTATCGCCGGCACAATGAAGCGCTACGACCAGCTCAGCGTGGACGCCGATTTTGCCGGCGATTGGGCCGGTTGGAGTTTTCCGTGGATGTCGTCCCTGCGCGCCCGCGTTGGCCAAGGCGAAGAAGCCTGGCGCCACCTCGACCTGTTCCTCGACGGCTGGATCATGCGCAACGGCTTCCACATGAACAACAACCGCGGGGGGACCAAAGCCAGCGGCCACGGTTTCTTCTTCACCATCGAGGCCAACATGGAAGCCAACCAGGCCGTGCACGACATGCTGATCCAGAGCTGGGCGCCGAGTATCGGCCAAGGCGAACCGGGCATCGTCCGTCTCTTCCCCGCCATGCCTGAGAGTTGGAAAGACGCCTGGTTCGACGATCTGCGTGCCGAAGGCGGATTCAAAGTCTCCGCGGAGCGCAAAGACGGCCAAACGGTCGAAGTCCGCATCGAAGCCACCGTCGACGGCCCGCTACGACTCCGCGACCCGTTCCCCGGCCGAACGGCCACCTGGAATCCCAAGGATCTTCCCCGCGACGGCAACAACTACACAATCCCCATGCGACGCGGCCAGATCCTCCAGGGCAAAATCGGTCTTGTGAAGTGGAAAAAGGGGACTGGCTCCGAGCATCAGTAGATGCTAAACTCGCCGGAGATTTCTCCGTCTCGGCGCCTGTCCCCTCTTTCCACTTGTTGAGGATTGTTCCCTGCGAGGGTATGCTGGGTGGTGAGCTGTCGAGGAACCAAACAGAATAACGAGGAGAATACGATATGATGAGGACATGGATACCGAGTGCGGCAGTCTTGCAGCTCTGCCTTGGCCTGTTTCTCCAGCTCGGGTCAACGCTCGCGGCGGAGCACTCCGTTGGACAGCGACCGAACATCGTGTTTCTGTTGATCGACGACATGGGGTGGCCGGATCTGGCGTGTTACGGGCACAAGCTGCATGAAACGCCGGTCATCGATCGTCTGGCCGGCCAGGGTATGAAGTTCACCAACTTCTACGCCGCCACGCCGGTTTGCTCGTCGACGCGTTCGACCATCCAAACCGGACAATACTCTGCCCGGACCGGTATCACGGACTTCATTCCCGGACACTTCCGCCCATTCGAGAAGCTGACCGTGCCGCCGATCGAGCATCGACTCAACGACGACATTCGAACGCCCGGCGATGTACTGAAGGCCTCGGGCTATGCCACCGCGTATTTCGGCAAGTGGCATTTGGGGCCGCAACCGGAGAAGCTCGGCTATGACGTGACCGAGCGCCAACTGGGCGACGACTTCCGCGAATGGCGTGGTGCGAAGCTGCCCGGCCCGAAATCGATCGAGTTGCTGACCGACGCAACGCTCTGGTTCATCGAGCACAACAAAGACCAGCCGTTCTTCGTCACGTTGTCGCACCACGCGGTCCACATTCCCGTGGAGGCAACTGCGGCGACGATCGCCAAGTACCATAGCAAGCCCAAAGTGCCCAACGGTGTCAACCATCCCGTTTACGCTGCCATGATCGAGGACTTGGACACAAGTATCGGCCGCATCCTCGGGAAACTGGATGAACTCGAATTGAGCGACAACACGATTGTCGTGTTCACCTCGGATAACGGCGGTCTGCGGAAGATCTACACGGGCGTAGGCGAGGTCGTTTCCACGAATGCTCCGCTGCGCGACGAAAAAGGGACGTTGTACGAAGGCGGCATTCGCGTTCCGATGATCGTGCGCTGGCCGGGTGTGGTGCGGCCGGGAAGTGTCTGCAACGAACCGTCAACCACGGCCGACCTGCTGCCCACGTTTTGCCAAATGGCGTCGGCAAAACTGCCCCGGCAACCGATCGACGGTTCGAGCATGGTGGGGTTGCTGAAGGATCCCGCCGCGACGA
>CAYYOX010000114.1:0-921 GCA_964473065.1 uncultured Planctomycetaceae bacterium
CCAATTGGCTCGGTTATACGGATCCGGACCATCCGGAAATGAGCGAGGTCGGCGCGTTCGAGGGCGCCGGAGGCAGCCGCTACGACATCTTTCGGCCCACGCAAAACTCGAAGATGCGCGAGCTGTACGAGCCGCATAATGCGGTGAGTCGGGAGAGGATCATCCTGGATATCTACGCCCACGTAGACCCGTTGGACGGTTGGCGAAATAATCTCGACCAGATCGACGAGAACGATCCGCTGCTGTGGGTCGAGACGGTGGACCCGGACGTGATCGAGGTCGAGTGGTTCGTCGACGGCGAACTGATCGAGGGTGCCTCCGGCGAAACGTTTCGGCTGGCCGACTTTGGGATTGGGGCCGGTACTCACGAGGTGACCGCGCGGGCATTCGATCCGACCGACTGGGTGCGCACCGAACGCTGGGAGTTGGAACAGTCGGTCACTTGGAGCCTCGATATTGCCCTGTCTGCGGTCGAGGGGATGGTTTGGGACGATGTTGGTCAGTATGGCATCCGGGATCCGGAGGAAGACGGCGTGCCGGACGTAACGGTCCATTTGTTGGACGATAGCCTTGCCATCGTCGACACGGTGACCACGTTGGCCGACGGAACGTACGAGTTTAAGGATCTGCCGGAGGGCGTATATGCGCTGCAAGTTGTCGCTCCTTTCGGGGCCCTGCTGAGCCCGAGGGATGTGGGCGAAGACGACGCCGTCGACAGTGACGTGGATCCGAACACCGGACAGACATCGTTGTTTGTCGTCGGGGGAGGACGTGAACTTAGGTTTGATGCCGGTTTGACGTCTATTCGCGTGGACGGCGTTGTTTGGGAGGATTTCGACGGGAATGGCATCCAGGACCCGGGTGAAGTCGGGATGCCGGGCGTGTCCGTTACCGTGTTGGACAGCGACTTCAGGGAGGTCG
>CAYYOX010000114.1:931-13964 GCA_964473065.1 uncultured Planctomycetaceae bacterium
CGTTTTGTCGGACTCTCGCCCGGGTTGTACTGCTTGCAGTTCTGGGCTCCCGAGAACGTTGCGTTCAGTCCCGCGGATAGCGGTAACGACGATTCGGTGGACAGCGACGTCGATTGGGTCACCGGGCGAACGGACCTGTTTGCACTGATGGTCGGCAAGAGCGAGACGTCGCAGGATGCGGGGATGTTTCGCCTGGTGTCGATCGGCGGTGTGGTCTGGGATGACACGAATCTGCAGGGGATTCAAGATCCGCAGCAACCGCCCGTACCCGATTTGCCCGTACCCGATTTGACCGTCCGGCTGCTGGGTCACGATCTGGCCCCCTTGGCGACCACTACGACCGAACCCGACGGCAGCTACCTTTTCGAGGACATCTTGTACGGCGAGTATTCCGTGGAATTCGTACTCCCGCTGGGCGCCGTGTTCGGACCTCTAAATCAAGGAGGTGACGATTCGCTCGACAGCGATGTGGATCCGGCCACAGGTCGGACTTTGCCGTTCGCCTCGCGCAGCGGGCAAGACATGCTCCATGTCGATGCAGGAATCCGAGGGTCGCTCAGCTTTGCCCGCGTCGGCGATCGGGTCTGGAACGATCTGAACGGCGACGGCGTACAAGACCCGAGTGAAACGGGTGTCGGCGGGGCGACTGTCGAACTGTTGGATAGGGAACTCGCTGCCGTGGCCACGACGCTGACGGACGGCGACGGACGGTACGAGTTTTCGGGATTGGCGCCGGGGTGGTACTCGTTGCGATTCCAGGCCCCCGGCGGAACCACTTTGGGCGTAATGCATCGTGGCGAGAATGGGCTGTTCGATAGCGACGCAAACCGGTCGACCGGGCGCACCGCGCCGTTTTATATGGTCACCGGCCAAAACGACGACTCTCACGACGCGGCACTCTATCCGCACGGCGGGGTCACGATCGTCGGGGATACTCTGCCGGGAAGCGAGTCCGCCTCGCCGGAGAACTTGACCGCCGCAGGCGACCTGCTCTTCTTCACGGCCACGGACCCCGGCAGCGGTCGAGAGTTGTGGAGGACCGACGGCACATCCTCGGGGACCCGGTTGGTCAAGGACCTTTGGGCCGGCCAAGTCTCTTCGGGACCGGAAGAGTTGACCGAGTTGGGCGGCGCCGTCTTCTTTCGCGCTGCCGATCCGGTCTATGGCAGCGAACTGTTCAAAAGCGACGGCACCTCCGGCGGCACGGTGCTGGTTAAAGACATTCACCCCGACGGCGCCGATGCCTCGCCCGCCGAGTTGATCGTATCCGCCGGGACCCTCTTCTTCCGTGCCAATGACGGAACCGGCGGCGAGGAACTGTGGAAGACCGACGGGACCTCGGCCGGAACGCTGCTGCTGAAGGATATTCTGCCCGGTAGCGGCAGTTCGAACTTGGGAAACTTCACCGACGTCGGCGGCGCCCTCTTCTTCACGGCCGACGATGGTGAGCATGGAACCGAACTCTGGAAGACCGACGGTACCTCGGAAGGCACGGTCATGGTCCGCGACATCAAACCCGGTGCGGTCAATTCCTCGCCGGAAAACTTGACCAATCTCGGCGGTACGCTCTTCTTTACCGTATACGATCCGTTTGGCAGCGTCGAGTTGTACCGAAGCGACGGTACCCCGCAAGGGACCGTTGTCGTCAAGGATTTCGGCTCCGGAGCGGGTTCGGCAATTGGCCAGTTGACGGCCGTCGGCAATCTCCTGTTCTTAACGATCGATGACGCCGCCTACGGCCGGGAACTCTTCAAAAGCGATGGAACCGAACAGGGTACCGTGCTGGTGAAGGATATCAACCAAGGCAGCGACGATTCTTCGCCGAAACAATTAACCGACGTCGACGGGACCCTGTTCTTCGTCGCCACCGACAGCGATTCCGGGCCCGAACTCTGGAAAAGCGACGGGACCGAGTCCGGCACGGTCCAGGTGCGCGACATCCGCCCCGGTGAACTAGGATCGAAGCTCGACGAGTTGACCTACAGCGACGGGGCCTTGTTTTTCGCGGCCGACGACGGAATCCACGGGACCGAGCTGTGGAAGAGCGACGGGTCGGCCTCCGGAACCGTCATGATGCGCGACATTCGAATAGGTCCCGAAGAGGCCGAACCGGAACATCTCACCGCGTTGGGTACGGCCTTGTTCTTTACCGCCGAGAACGGGTTCAACGGCGAGGAGATTTGGAAAAGCGACGACTCCTTGGCCTTCTCGACCGACGTGCAGGGCGGGTTGCGAATCACTGAAATCATGGCCAACGCCGACAACGAAGCGGAGTTCATCGAACTGAAGAACGTCGGCGCCGAGCCAATCGATCTAACCGGCACGCGATTCACACTCGGCGTGGCTTTTGATTTCGGCTCGAGTAAAATCACCAGTCTGTTTCCTGGAGAATATCTGGTGGTGGTCGCCAGCCTCTACGATTTCGCGCAGCTCTACGATGTTGGCGCAATCAATATTGCCGGGGAGTACGGCGGCCAACTCGAGGAAGACGGCGAACGGATTGAGTTGGCCGACATCTACGACGAAGTGGTCGCCGCGTTCTCCTACGATGCCGGTTGGTTTGCCCTGACCGAGCAACTCGAGGCCTATTCGCTTGCCATCGTCGACGAATCGGCTGACCCGGCGACCTGGGATGATGCGTCGGCGTGGCGACCGGGCAGTTTCCGCGGAGGGTCCCCCGGCGCCGACGACCCGGGTTCGACACCCAACCCTGGGGCCGTCGTGATCAACGAAATCATGGCCCATCCCTCCGACGGCAGCAGTGATTGGATCGAACTGCACAACGCGACCGGACAAGACATCGACATCGGCGGGTGGCATCTGGCTGTCGGCGGAAGCGGCGCCGAGGCGTTCTTCGACTATCAAATCGAAACGAACACGATGGTCCCCGCCGGAGGGTATCTTGTTCTTTCGCAAGGCATCCACTTCGATTTCGACTTAAGCGATACGGGCGACAGCTTGCGACTGACGGCAGGCATTCCCGGCAGCTCGGAACTGCTGGGATACTCGGCGTCGGTACAGTTCGGGGGGATGGACGAAGATGTCACGTTGGGACGATACGGTCCGCACTTCGTCGCCCTGAGCCGGCCGACCCCCGGCCAGACCAACGCCACGCCCCAAGTCGGGCCCGTCGTGATCAATGAAGTGATGTACCATCCGGCCTTCCAGCACCACGAGTTCATCGAGTTGCTGAACGTCTCCCCGCAGCCGGTCGATATCGGAGGATGGCGCGTCGAAGGAGTCGGCGATTTCGAGTTACCTGAAAACGTGGTGCTTCCGGTCAAGGGCCATGCCCTCTTAGTGCCGATCGATCCGGAAGCGTTTCGCCAGCAATACAACATTCCCGAGCAAGTTCCGATCATCGGGCCGTATCCCGAAAGCCTCGACCTCTGGTCGGCGGACCTCCTCGGCAACGAGGCCGGTGAATTGCTGCTGTTCAAACGAGACGCCTTGGGCCGGGAGACCCTGCTGGACGAATTGCAGTACGAAAACCACGCGCCATGGCCGGAAGAGGCCGATCTCGGCGGGGCTTCGTTGGAACGCATTGGGCCCAGGGAATATGGAAACGATCCGGCCAATTGGGACGTTACTGAAACGTTTGGAGGGACCCCGGGGGCATATAATACGGCGACTACCGCCGCCGTAGTAAATCGTTTTGTTTTCTACAACAACTCGGCGTTCGACACCGCCGGCGGCGCCACCGACGACGACGCGATTGCCCCGGACAAGACGGCCCTCTTGCCCGAGCAGACCCCTTGGTTTGCTAACTATACGAGCTACGTCCGCGGGCTCAACGGGATCCTCATCGACATTGACAACGCCGCCGGTTTGCTGACGGCCGAAGACTTCCAGTTCAAGGCGGGGAACGACGGAAATCCGGCCGGTTGGCAAACGCCCGCCGAAGAGCCGGAGATTATCGTGCGCCCGACGGCCGGGGTCAACGACTCGGATCGGGTTACGATCATCTTCGAGGACTATCTGATCCGAAACCAATGGTTGCAGGTGACCGTATTGGCCAATCAGAACACGGGCTTGGCGGCCGCCGACGTTTTCTACTTCGGAAACGCCATTGCCGACGTTGGGGATTCCCAGACCGATGCGATCGTCAATCCGGTGGATGTGACCGAAACCCGCGACCATCCTCACCACTTCTACGATCCGGCTTCCATCGATTCGCCGTACGACTTCAATCGTGACCGTCGCGTCGATTTGACCGATATCATGATCGCGCGGAACCATCAAAACACGGCCGAAACGGCGCTGCAAGTGCGCTTCGAAAGTGCGGCCCTGGTGATTACCGAAGCCGGCACGCGAACGCCGGACTATATCGAGATCCAAAACGTTTCTTCGACCACGATCGATACGACCGGTTGGGTCGTAGCCGCCAACAACGCTCAAAACGAGGACATCAACGATGTCCACGCGGTGCTGTGGGAACTCCCCGATTCGGTCGCTTCCGGCGAGATCCTCCTTCGCGCCGACATTGCCGGCGACAATATCTTCTGGCGAACCTCCGGCGGTGGTTGGGTGATGATTGTCGACGCCGAAGGAAGCATTGTCGACTTTGTCGTTTGGGGATACAGCCCCGAGGAAATCGCCGGCTTCCAGGTCGATGTCGGCTCCTTCGAGGACTTGACCATCGCAGGCGCCTGGAACGGCCCGGCCATCGTGAACGATGGTTCCAAGCCGGCGGGAAGCTCTCTGCAGCGGATCGGCAACACCGATCATCACGACGCTACCGATTGGCTTGTCGTTGCACCCTCGTCGCCGGAAGTTCAAAACGAGGGACTTTCGATCCCCTTCGCCGCCACGGGCGGATTCGACGACACGGCCGTGCTCGATGCCGTCTTTGCCCAGGCGAGCGATGGTGACACCTCATCCAATGGCATCGCCATGGACAGACGGGCTTGGCTCTACGAGTACGAGGAGTTGCTCGACGACATCACCGATCCGGAGGCCGCCAATCCGAAAGATCTGCTGGACAAACTCCTTGCCCGCTTAGGCGAGCGGCGAGAAGCCCGTTGCCCGCGTTCTGGCGAACGCAGCTACCGGTAAATCTTTCTTTGCCGGTCGACTATCGCAGCTTGGTCCGCTTGATACGTTCGGCCATTTCCTGGAACTCGGTGGCCTGATCGTCCTCTCCCAGTAGGCCGTGCATGGCCGAGAGGTTGTTGTAGGGTACGGCCAAAGCCGAAGGTTCCAAGATCCCCTCGTCGATAGCCTTCTTCATTTCTCGGGCGCCATGCTCGGTCAACTTCACAGCCCTCTCTTGTTGCCCCGATTCCCAATAGGAGACGGCCATGCTGACGAACGTTTCGCCGTGCCGGCCTCGGTCGTCGATGGCTTCTTCGGGAACGGGCTTAATCAATAGCGGAATCGCCTTGTCGAACCAGCTAATGGCCACGCGATGGTTCTGGTCGCGGATGGCGTGGATGGCGCCTAAGCGGAAATAGAACCGGCCGAGCAGGTACGTGGAAACGGCCGACTTCTTGTATTGCTCGCCCTCTTCGAGATACTCGATGGCCCGTTCGCCGTACGTCAAAGCCATGTCGTGATCGTCCCGCATCTGATAGATCTGTAGTGCATCGTACAGCGCCATACCCAGGTCCCATTGGAATCGGGCTTTGTAATGCGCGTCTTCCGAAGCGGCAATCAGTTGGTCGCCGCTGCGGATCGCCTCGCGAATCCATTTCTCCGGATCCATTTTGCCCTGAACCCCGACGCAGGCCGCCAGGGCGCGGGTGCTGACGCGAAAACGATATTCGGCGGAGCCATGTTCGTTTTCGATCAGATCCTCGGCGAAAGCGTTGGCCTGGGTGAGCCATCGGGTGACCGCGGCCGATTTTTCTTTCCAATTCCCCCAGGCAATATCGTGCGCTGCGCCGAGATGGGCGTCAACCATCACTTCCTTGGCCACCACTCGAATCGCCGGATGACGATTCGTGGCCAAGGGATCGGCCGCTTGGATCGCCTGCGTATGGTACTTAATTGCCGACTTGTAATCCGGCTGAGGACCGGAAGCCGTCAGATCACCCAACAGGCACAGCGCCCGGGCGCGAATGTGCGGTCGTCGCTGGCCCAACTCAACGGCCTTCTCGGCATCCTTGATGGCCTCGTCCATCCGGCCGATCTGACCGAGGATCTTCGCCCGAGTTACCCGATACTCCGGATTCTCCTCATCGAGCCGGACGGCCTGGTCGATCGCCTCGATGGCCTGATCGAATTCACCCATGGCTGCCAGGACACGGCCCTGTAACCATTGGGCCCGGGCAATTTTCGGATTCAGCGTCAAGGCCTGCTGAAGATCGCGCAGGCTCGACGCGTAATCGGTATCCAAATTCGTTTCGGCACGCAGCACAAACGGCTCGGGGCTGATCGGCTCGAGGATGATTTCGGCCACTCGCGAGGACGAATCCTCTTCCGATTGGCGCGGAGCAAACGCAAACAACACACCCCGTTCCGGATAGGCCTGACCGAGGATTTCTCCCAACTCGCTGGAGACCAGCACCGGGGTCACGTCCGACATTTCGAGTTGCTTGGCCAATGTGGCGGCCGGAAAAGCATTATTGAAACGGACAATGATCGAACTGACCTTGTCGTGCGAGTAGCTGACTTCGACTTGCTCGAAGGGCCCGACCGAATAGAGTCCCATCACCAGGGACCCATCCAACTTGATCTCCTTCGCTGCGCCCCATGCCTCTTCCACTTCGTCCATCGTGGTCACACCGGGCGTTACCCCGTTGAGACTGGCTGCCTCGACTTTCGCCGGGACCGTGCTGCCGGAATCCGCAATCGGTTTAAGCGGCTCCTCTTCGGTCGCGGCCTGCGTGGTCGTTTCGACCACTGGTTCTTCCGAGTCGCGAATGTCCGCCGGCGCCCGTTTCAAGCTGCCGTCGAACAACTTCAACACCGATTGGTCTGGCTGCGATACGACCGGTTCGACAGCCGCCGAGGTAGCCTCGCTTTCGGACGTCACGCTGGTCGACGAGCTGTCCGCCTCATCGAGAGGGTCCGTCTGTTGTGCCGCGATGGGCAGACAAGCCAGGGCCACTGAAATAACGACACCCACCGAAAGGCTTCGTGCCCAAAGAACCGTCGTAAAGCGCATGGCGTGCTCCTCCATGAATTTCGCCAGCAAGCCGCCGAAGCGGCGATCGGACTCCGGAGTTTCCGAAGTGCATCCCCGGGATGTAAGACAATGAACTATTATTGTCACCTAAGGCTGCAAAATAAGCCCCGGTAGTTTAATCGTTCTTGGCAAACTGGGTCTACATTAAAATATGCCGTTTGGGACGATTTTGCGGAAAAACACGGAAAAAACCTTGAAAACACCGTCTCCATGAGGGCCAAAGTGCCACCCATAGGAACATGATGGGCAAGCTGGAGCGACTTGGCGCAATGCGTGGTTCAGCGAGACCGCCACGCCGCAAGCTGTTCGATCTGCTCCGTGGTGAACGGAATAGCCGCATCAGATCGCGGAGACTCCGGCACCAACCGCTCGGAAATCGCCGCCACCAATCGTTCGATCCCCTGGCCCGTCGTAGCGCTGGTCGCCAGGCCAGATGTCGGTCCGCCTGCCGCGCAACGCAGATCGCACTTGTTGTGCACCACGAAGCTCTCGGGCCAGGCATCCAGCATCGATTGGTCCGACTCGCCCCACGCTTCGCTGGCGTCGAAGATCAGGATCGCCAGGTCCGCCTCGGCCAATTGGCGTCGCGCCAGCCGGACGCCGGCCCGCTCGACGCTCTGGTCGACCGTTCGCAGTCCGGCCGTATCGGAGAGTTCCACCGGCCAGCCGTCCATGGCGGTCGTGGCCGTAACCACGTCGCGCGTGGTTCCGGGCGTACGGTGCACAATCGCCCTGGAGTAGCCGACTAAGGCGTTGATCAGGCTGCTTTTACCCACGTTCGGCCTGCCCGCCAAAACGACCTTCCAAGGCCGAATCAAGTGTTGCCCCAACGAAGCCCGACCCAGAAGCGTGTCGATCAGCCGATCGGCTCTGGTCGTATCCCCGTCACCCAAGGCCTGCTCGATTTCGTCGAATGCTCGACGCAGTGCTCCCTGGTACTGGTCCAAGAGGATCGCGGCGGTCCGTTCGGTGCGGGCTTCGGCCAAGGCCCGATGGGCGGCCGCGGTGATCGGGTCGACATGGTGCGTATCAGTCCACTCTTGCCAGGAGACGATCTGTCCGCCGCCTTGGGCCAACTCGTCTTCGATCCTCGCCACGGCCGCGCGGCCGCCATGGCAGTGGATTTCCAGCGACTCCTCGCCACGGCAGCGCACCACCACTTCCTCGCCCGGCTCGGCGCCGAAGCGTCCGAACAGCGGGCGATCGATTGCCGTGGCAGTCAACGCCTGGCCGCTCTTCGGTCGAAATAATGCGCCGATTGCGTCCAGCGAACCATGGCCTTCGACCAGCAATGTAGCCACTGCCCCGCGACCCGACGGTGTGAGTTGGACGATTTGCATGATCGAAGCATCTCAATACTGTAGGAGGCGACTCCTACAAGGAACTCACCACGACCACCGTTTGACTGAGTGCCGGAGCGCTGGCTGGGAAGCGGAGCGGTTGATTTTCGGCGGTGATGGCCTCGACGTAGTATTCCAGGTCGGCCCCGGTGGCAGCCGGCGGGAGCGTGACCGTATAGACGGCTCGGGCAATGTGCTTAAGTGGAATACGCTGGTATTCTCCTTGCCCCATCGCACGCCAATGTAAGGCCGCATCCTTCGGCGGTTGCCCGGTCAGGATGATGACCTTCAAGTTAAGCGGTTCGCCGGCCACCAGACTAGTGCGGATGGTCGGCACGAACAGCCGCGGCTTGCCCGTGTACTCCTTGGTCGGTCGAGCGTCTTCCGGCAGGGGCTCGCCCAGCGCTTCGGCCAACTGCTTAGCCGGCGTTTCGATCGTGCCGAGCCGGTAGCGAGGGTTGTGTTCCCAATTGATGACCGTGGCCATCGCTCCGTAGGTGTTGGTCGTGTCGAGCAAGTAGCCGTAAGCCTCGGCGAACGCGGCCAGGCACTCGCGATAGGCCGGCAGTCCCACGTCCCGGGCCAACTGTTTCCGCTTGGCCGGATCCTTCTCTGCCTGCAATTGGGGGACGATCGCATTGAAAGCGCCCCAGGCACACTGCAAACGCCCGTTGGCCCGCAAGTAGCGTAACGTATCGAGCCAGTAGTCGAACCGTTCGAGGTTACCCGGTCCGCGAACCTTGTCGCGACACGCTGCCAACTCGTCGACAAACGTGTATTCCTTGGCCACCCGCGCCCAAGGTCGCGCGTCGGGGGCCAAACCGGTGGGACAAGCATTTCCACCGGCACGCGGCAATCGCCCGTCGATGCGGCTGAAAATGGCCGCTGTCTCCTGGGCTACTTCCGACCCGAACATGGCCAAAGTCCAATCGGCATAGAAATCCTCGACCGGCAGCGCACCGCGCGGCGCTCCAAAGGCAATATGCGTCATCTGCGGACCGTCGGCCTCGTAGTCCCCCAAGGCCGGACCGCCGCAGTTGATCTTCTTGATCAGGTTGTCCCCCTCGATCACAATACCCGAGATGCAAGGCAGCGACTCGCGGTGTACGATGTCGAGGTTCAGCGACCCGTCGGTCACGGCCACGTTGTCGAACGTGTAATCGATCGCCGCAAACTGACCGACCTCGGCGAAGATGTCGAACTTCTCAAGCACGGTCTTGCCCTGGAGTTTCACATCGCAGACCCGTTTGCCGGCCTCGCTAAAATGCGGCTCGCAGAACTGCAACGTGACGCGATACTTACCTTTTGGCAGTTTGAAGTTGTATCCCTGCAGGTCATAGCGGCAGGTTTGATAGAGCGGATCGTTCTCGGTGCCGGCAATCTCGGCGCCCGCATAGTTAGCCACCGTACCGCCAATGGGCCCTTCGGTCCGAGGCAGCCGCGTGATTCGAGCCTCGGGGACCTTGCCCGGCGTGGGGTTCCACGGCGACTGATCCCAACCGGCGCGGGCCAGGGCCAACATGTTCGGCCCTAGGATCCGCGTGCGCCACTGTAGGCCCATCAACCCGGTGCATCCGTAGGCCAGGGCATCGGCGGCGTCTTTTCGGGTGCGCCCGACCCAGAGCTGCGGGCTGGCCAAGGCCATGTCGTCCTCGAACCAGGGGATGGCCCATTTCTCGCGTCCCTCGACCCGATCGAACGCCTCGTCGACCGGCGTGTGGCCCACCGTGCGGCTGATCGCGCTGACAGCGATCTCCTTGGGCAGCATCCGGTCGAAGGCCGCACGATCGCCCTTCGGCCCAAGGACCCAACCGCTGGTCGCCAGCTTGAACGGCCGGCCGACTTGCTTCAGGGCTTCCAGGGCGATCTTCACGTCGTCCATGGTGGCCTTGAGCTGGTCGTCCGTGTTGTCTGCCCACGTCCAGCCCTCGGGCGTCCACAGCCAGTAATAATCCAGCGGGTGCATCTTGGCGATCCGTCGGAACATGGCTTCGTAAACTTCCTGGACCACCGCCGGGTCGGCCGGGTCCTTGCCCTGGGCCACAAGCCGATCCTTCAGCGCCCCCGGCATCATGATCGGCGCCTCGGTGCCGACGCACGTCTTCACGCCGACCATTTGAGCAAACGTGAATGCCTCGCGAAACTGCTCGCCCGTGCGATTGAACACGTCATTGCACGCCTCGGGCGTGGTCGGGCTGGGTAAATGGTCGCCCATCACGTCGGGTCCCCAGTCGTCGCGCTCGAACAGCAACGACCCGCCATGCAGATAGCCGCTGGTCTTGCTCGGCATCATCGGACCCCAGGTGCCCTTCCAGGCCGTGTTGAAATAGCGCGACGGATAGCTCGATTTGACCCGGCCCTGCTCATTGAAATCGCCGTCGAGCCCCAGCCACACAGTCGGTTCAGCATAGGGATGTCCCTCGGGATAGCAGTGGATGCCCAGGAAGTTCATTCGCATCTTGGCCAACTGCCCGAAATGGGCCTTGTACTGGTCGGCACTCCACAGATCGAACCCGAACGGATGCGACCCCCAAGGATTCACACCCCGCAAGGCGAACAACGGTTTGCCCGTCTCGTCCAGTTCGGGCAGCTTTAACGCGATTTGCTTGTCCGGAATCGCATCGCCGTGCATGAAGAACCGCACGCCTAAGTGTTCGATGAACCGATAGGCCCCGTACAACGTGCCGATGTCGTCGCCGCCGACGATCAGCACGATGCGATGGTCGCCGCTGGCAATGGTCTTGAGTATATATTGCTGCGGTTGCAGTCCCTCGATGGCTGCGTTGAGTTGGTCATCGGCCAGAGAGCCAACCCGATCCTTCCGCGCGGCAAAGATCGCATCCCCATCGATCGTCTCGACGAACGGCAGCAACTGCCCCGTGCGAAGATACACATAGCGGCGGATCTCCTTCGCGGCCAACGTCTCCTGTAGCGAAGCGTCCGGCAGACAAACGACCGCCGCTTGCGGCTTTGCAAAGCCAACCGAAAAGACTCCGCCCACCAACAGCCAACTCAACACAACCGATCGCAAAAGCATGGCAAGTCTCCTATGAGTTTGACGCGTGGGTCTTCGCTGCTCGACCCACCCTACCAGTTTTCCTCAAATAATGCCCCACATCTTAGCATCACGTCCGCCCGGTGTCCACTTCCAGACGGCCCGTCTTGACAAGGCGGCATTTTCCGCCCATGATGGGGACCCGTGACCGTGGATCTATCGGCAAACATAATGCGGCGGGCCGCTTCGGCAGTACGCCCGGGAGATGAAAAAGGATGCAAGGGGAACAAGTGCTTGGACTCGGTGTGCTGCTTATCGGCGCGATCTGCGGCGGGTCGTACGGTTTGCCCAGCAAGTATGCCAAGGAAGGCACGCCCTGGGAAGTGCTTTGGGGACCCTTCTTCCTGATCGCCACGATCCTGATCCCCGTGATCGTTGCTCCGCTGGTGGTCGACGATCTGATGGGGATCTACAGCCGCGTGGGCTCGGGCACGATCTTGGCTGTATTGGTGTTCGGCCTGCTTTGGGGACTCGGTTCGATGACGCTCGGCATGAGTTTCGCCTTCATCGGGCTGTCGTTGGCCTATGCACTGAACTACGGTGCACAAATCGCCTTCGGGTCGATGATGCCCCTGGCCCTGTTCAACGCCGATCAAATACTCACCTCGCACGGTTATGTCATCCTGGGCGGCGTCGGCGTCTGCTTAGCGGGTGTGGTCGTTGCGGGCAGGGCCGGCATCCTCAAAGACCAAAGCATCGAAAAGACGCCCGAGTCGACGACGGATTCCGGCAAGCAGCCGAAGATCGCGATCGGATTGGCGGTCGGGTTCATCTCGGGAATCCTGTGCGCCTGCTACGCGGTGGCTTCCGGCTATGCGGGCCCGATCGGCGAAGAGGCCGCGAAGAACAATCCCAACTGGGCCGCCGCTTGGGCCGTGACCGCCTTGATCCTTTGGGGCGGCGCCGTCTCGTCTTGCCTCTATTGCCTTGTGCAACTGACCAAGAACAAGACCTGGGCCTTTTTCGCCATGCCCGGCGTCGGGAAGGTGTTGCTCTTGGCGACGGCCATGGCCGTGTTGCACGATGCGGCCATCTTCTTCTTCGGGCTCGGCTGGATCCACTTAGGCGACCTGGGTGTGGCCGTGGGATATCCCGTGTTCATGTCGTTCGCGATCATCGTGGGCAACATACACGGGTTCCGCTGCGGCGAGTGGAAGGGCGCCAGCGGGCAAAGCATCGGCTGGATCATCGCGGGAATCGCCCTGTTGATCGTCGGCGTATGCACCCTGGCCACAGGCATGTCGATGATGCCCGGCTAGAACACTCATTCCCAAAGGCGCCAGTTCACGCCGGGCTTCGAGGCCTCGGCCTTGTCGCTGGATACGTCATACTCCAGCAACCAATCCAACCCAGCGTCCAACAGCGCGTCGTTTAGCGGCGGGGCCTCGTTAATCAGAGAACGGGGCCCAGCGTTTTTCGCTTCGGAGTTGAACACGGCCGCCTTGGCCGCCAAATCAATCAACTCCAACTCCGTCCCCGACCAGGTCTGATTATTCCGCGCAATCAACG
>CAYYOX010000115.1:0-2903 GCA_964473065.1 uncultured Planctomycetaceae bacterium
AGCTCGCAGAGCGCGAGATCGAGATCCCGGCCTATATCCTGCCCGGTCAGGCCGACGGGTCAGTGGCTGTCGCGTTGGGCTATGGTCGCACGGCGGCTGGGGCGATTGGCGGGGATCTCGAAAAAGATGTCGAGCCGGTCGGAGTGGACGTCTACAAGCTGCGGAACGCGTCGGCATACTTCGGCTGGGACCTGACCGTCGAGCCGACCGGCCGAAAGTATCCCTTGGCCGGCGTGCAGGATCATCATGCCATCGACACCACGGGCAAAAAGGAACGAAAACAACGGGCCGGTGTACTGGTGCGTGAAGCGACGCTTCAGGAGTATCAAGAACATCCCGACTTCGCTCAGCATGTTGTGCACCATCCGCCGCTGGAGTCCCTTTGGAAAGAGCACGAGTTCGAGGGTCATCGCTGGGGTATGGTGATCGATCTGTCGAAGTGCATCGGCTGCGGATCCTGCGTGGTGGCCTGCCAGGCCGAGAACAACGTACCGATCGTCGGCAAACAGCGCGTGATGCAAGGCCGCGAGATGCATTGGTTGCGGGTCGATCGCTATTTCAAGGGCCATGCGGCCAATCCGCAAGTGGTCTGCCAGCCGGTTCCTTGCCAGCAGTGCGAGTTGGCCCCCTGCGAGCAAGTTTGTCCGGTGGCCGCCACGGTGCATAGCGAAGAGGGGCTGAACGATCAGGTCTACAACCGGTGTGTCGGCACGCGATACTGCGCGAACAACTGCCCATATAAGGTCCGCCGGTTCAATTATTTCAATTACCACAAGAACCTGGCCGAGGCGGACAACGAAGTCACCAAGATGATGTATAACCCCGAGGTGACGGTCCGCAGCCGCGGGGTGATGGAGAAGTGTACCTATTGCGTGCAGCGGATCCAGGCGGTGAAGATCGAGGCGAAGAACGCACGTCGGCCAATCGAGGACGGCGAAATCAAAACGGCCTGTCAGCAGGCCTGTCCCAGCGGGGCGATTGTGTTCGGCGACCTGGCCCAGCGGAACAGCCGCGTGGCCCGGCTTCACGACGACAAACGGAATTATGCCATGTTGGGCGAGTTGAATAACAAACCGAGGACGACCTACTTGGCGAAGATTCGGAATCCAAACCCGGAGTTGGAGGGATAACAGGGCCCTGCAAAACGGCAAGCGGCACATAAAGTGATGAGTGATATAACGATCGACAACCTGAGCAACGATCCGACGCAGCGAGCGCCGCTGACGGCCGGTCGGCAGGATTTTGCGTCCGTGACCGAGACCGTCTGTCGGGTGACTGAGCGGCCGCGCACGCCGCCGGCCTGGTATGCCGCGTTTGCCGTCTCGGTATCGTTGACCGGCGTTCTATTCGCGTCGATCGTTTATTTGATCGTCACCGGCGTGGGCGTTTGGGGGAACAACGCGCCGGTGGCCTGGGGATTCCCGATCGTCAACTTCGTCTTCTGGATCGGCATCGGACATGCCGGTACGCTGATCTCGGCCATCCTGTTTTTGTTCCGCCAGCGGTGGCGTACGAGCATCAATCGGGCGGCCGAGGCGATGACTATCTTCGCGGTGGTCTGTGCGGGCATCTTCCCGGCCATCCACGTCGGTCGCATATGGCTGGTCTATTGGCTGGCCCCTTACCCGAACCAAATGAGCCTTTGGCCCAATTTCCGCAGCCCGTTGCTCTGGGACGTGTTCGCCGTGAGCACCTACGGGACCGTCTCGCTGTTGTTCTGGTACCTGGGCATGATTCCCGACCTGGCCACGCTGCGTGATCGGGCCATATCGCCGTTGAAGCGGGCCCTTTACGGGCTGTTCGCGCTGGGATGGCGCGGTTCGGCCCGGCAATGGCATCGCTATGAACGGGCCTACCTGCTGCTGGCCGCCTTGGCCACGCCGTTGGTCGTGAGCGTCCACTCGGTGGTCAGTTTCGACTTCGCGGTGGCCCAGCTTCCCGGTTGGCACACGACCATCTTCCCGCCCTACTTCGTGGCCGGGGCCATCTTCAGCGGCTTCGCCATGGTGATCACGCTGATGGTGCCGGCCCGGGCCTACTTCGGGCTGAAAGATCTGGTCACCATGCGGCACCTGGAAAACATGAACAAGATCCTGCTGGCCACCAGCCTGATCGTCGGCTATGCCTACGCCGTCGAGTTCTTCATCGCCTGGTACGGCGGCAACCCGTACGAAATGTTCGCGTTCATCAACCGGGCAGCCGGGCCGTACGCCTGGGGTTATGCGATCATGGTCGGGTGCAACGTGATCGTGCCGCAAGTGATGTGGTTCAAGCGCTGTCGCACCACGCCCTGGATCATGTTCCTTGTGGCCGTGCTGGTCAACGTGGGCATGTGGTTCGAGCGGTTCGTGATCATCGTGGCGTCGCTGGGTCGCGATTTCCTGCCGTCGAGTTGGGGTTACTTCAAGCCGACGCCGATCGACCTGCTGATGCTGGCCGGAAGTTTTGGATTGTTCTTTACGTTATTCCTATTGTTCTGCCGCTATCTGCCGATGGTGGCCATGGCCGAAGTGAAAACCGTGTTGCCCGATGATGAGTGACGTGTCCCAAACGCCGGAAAGTGTGGCGGGTCTGCTGGCCGAGTTTGACGGTCCGCAGTCGCTGAAACGGGCGGCCGTGGTCGTGCGCGACGCCGGCTTTGCGCGTTGGGACGCGCATAGCCCGTTCCCGATCCACGGCATGGAACGTGCCATGGGCATTCGGCCGACCGTCTTGCCGTGGCTCGTGCTGGGGGCGGGCATCACCGGTGCGATCGTGGCATTGTTGATGCAATGGTGGATGAATGCGATCGACTATCCGTTTATCATCAGCGGCAAACCGCTGTTCAGCCTGCCGGCCAACATCCCGATCACCTTCGAGCTGATCATACTCTTCAGCGCCCTCACACAGTTCGACGAGGCCAC
>CAYYOX010000115.1:2913-11489 GCA_964473065.1 uncultured Planctomycetaceae bacterium
GCAGTTTTCCCATCCGGTCTTTCGGCCCGAGCGGTTCGGCCGCGCGACCAGCGACGGTTTCTTTCTGTCGATCGACGCGGCCGATGCGAAGTTCGACGAATCGGCGATCCGCACGCTGCTCGATTCGGCCGGTGCCACGGCCGTCGACGTGTGTCGCCAGTCGGACGGCCCGGTACGGTTGCCGAAGGTCGTGAAGTGGGTCGTGATGGTGCTGGTCGCCTTGGCCCTGTTGCCGCCGATCGCGGTGGCCTATTATCGGTCGGTGCCGAAGAGTTCGCCGCGGATCCATCTGGTCCAGGACATGGATTTTCAGCCGAAGTATCTGGCGCAGGAGTTCAGCCCGCTGTTCGAGGACCGTCGCTCGACGCGGCCGCCGGTCGAGGGAACCGTGGCCCAGGGTCAGCTTCGCGATAACGACCACTTATATCGCGGCAAGGTCGACGGCCAATGGGCCCAAACGTTCCCGATGCCGGTCACCCGGGCCATGATGCGGCGGGGGCAAGAGCGGTTCGCCGTCTATTGCGCCCCGTGCCACGGCTTGCTCGGCGACGGACGGGGAATGGTCGCGCTCAGGGCCACCGAGCGCGTGGACCCGGCCTGGAAGACACCCGTCTCGTTGCACTCCGGCAGCGTCCGGGAGCAGCCGGTCGGTCAGATCTTCAACACGCTTTCCAACGGCATCATCAAGGAAGGCCAACACACGATGCCGGCCTATAGTGCACAGATTTCCGTCGAGGACCGCTGGGCCATCGTGCTTTACGAACTGGCCTTGCAGCGAAGCCAAGAGGCCACGGCCGACGACGTGCCGGAAGAAGTTCGAGAGAAACTACAGTAACATCATGCCAACCGACACCTCGCAGAACACGACCGACCAATCGACGCGACTTGGAGCAATCGCCTCACGGGGATTTCCCCTGGCGGTGGCGGTCGGCCTGATTGGGTTGGGGTTGGGGGTTGGTCTGGCGGTCAAGGACGATGCGCTGCGGTACTTCCTGCACAGTTATCTATTGAACTACTGTTATTTTCTGAGCATTTCACTGGGGGCCCTGTTCTTCACGGCCTTGCAGCATGCGACCCGAGCCGGCTGGAGTGTGACGGTCCGCCGTCTGGCCGAAGTGTTGGCCGCTAATTTCTTTTGCTTGCTGGTCCTCTTCCTGCCGATCGTGGTTCCGGTGTTGCTGGGTAATTCGAGCCTCTATGTGTGGAACGATGCGGAAGTGGTCGCCGAAAACGAACTGCTTCAGCACAAGGCCGTCTATCTGAACCCGACGTTCTTCGGCATCCGATGCGTGGTCTATTTCCTCGTCTGGTGGTATCTGGGCCGATTTTTCCTGCAACGGTCGTTGGCTCAGGACGAGTCGGGCGATCCGGCCCTGACGGTGCAGATGGAGCGGCTCAGTCCGGTGGCGTTGTTGCTGTTCGCCGTGACGATCACCTTCGCGTCGTTCGATTGGCTGATGTCGCTGGAGCCGACGTGGTTCAGCACGATCTATGGCGTCTATTATTTCTCCGGGGCGGCCGTGGCGTTCTTCGCCGCAATCATCCTGGCGGCCATGCTGCTGCAAGCGACCGGGCGGCTGGGCCGTGAAATCACCACCGAACATTACCACGACCTGGGCAAGCTGCTGTTTGCGTTCGTCGTGTTCTGGGGATACATTGCCTTTTCGCAGTACTTGTTGATCTGGTATGCCAACATTCCCGAGGAGACCGAGTGGTATCAGGCTCGCCAGACCGGCAGTTGGGTCTCCGTGTCGATGGCCCTGTTGTTCGTGCATCTGTTGATTCCCTTTTTCGGGCTCTTGTCACGGGAAGTGAAGCGACGAAGAATACTGCTGGGGTTTTGGGCCGTCTGGTTGCTGGCGGCCCATTGGCTCGACCTATATTACCTGGTGATGCCCAGCTACGATCACACGGCCGCCCCGTTGGGCCTGATCGATCTGGGCTGTTTCCTGGGGATCGGGGGAATCTACACCGCAGGCATCCTCCGCGTAGCCGGCCAGCGGTCGCTAGTGCCAAGGAGAGATCCGCGGTTGGAAGAATCGTTGAAGTTTGAGAATGTTTGAGGAAGTGTAAGGCGAACACGATGACCGAACGCGAAGAATTCAACACGCCCGTGATTGCTGCGGTGGGGCTGATTGCGGTGATTTTGGTGATGGCTACGATCGGGTTGGTGATTGTGATCTTCTATCGGGCCGCGGCACAGCAACATGCCGTGAAGGTCGTCGACCCGACGCCGTTCGCCCTGAGCGACCTGACGGCCCGACAAGAGGGACAATTGGCCGACTATCGTTTGCTCGATCCCGAGCAGGGCGTCTACACGATCCCCATTCGCCGGGCGATGGACTTGGTGGCCGACGAATTGGCCGCCGATCCCCAGGCTGCCCGCAAACCGGTCAAGCCGGCCGAGGGCCAGGAGGGTGACGATGGGTTGTAGAATGATAGTGAAGATTCCCGTCTTGGTTGGCGTTCTCCTGCTGGCCGTCACGCCTGCCATGGCCCAGCGGAAGGAACCGGCGCCGAAGGAGCTTCAGGGCATTACGGTCACCGAGCATCTGGACGCTCAGATTCCGCTCGACTTGGAGTTTACCAATACGCAGGGGAAGCGGGTGACTTTGGGCCAGTTGTTCGACGGCACGCGGCCGGTCATCTTGACGATGAACTATTCCGACTGCCCGCAACTGTGTATTGTGCAACTGAACTCCCTGGTCAAATCGCTCGAGAAGATGCCGTGGGACTTGGGCAAGGAATATCAGGTCGTGACGGTCAGCATCGATCCGGTCGAGACCTACGATCGGGCTCGCCTGACGCGGCAGAAGTATCTGAAAATGTACGGTCGCCCGGGCGGCGGGCAGGGCTGGCACTTCCTGGTCGGCAAGGAGGCCAACATCAAGCGATTGGCCGAGACGGTCGGGTTCGGCTATCGCTGGTTGCCCGAGAGCAAGCAGTACGTCCACGCGGCCGTGCTGATGGTCTGTATGCCCGAGGGTCGGGTGTCGCGATATCTTTACGGCGTGGCCTACGATCCGCAGACGTTGCGGCTCTCGATGACCGAAGCGGCCGAGGGTCGGGTGGGGACGACGCTGGACCGGATCCTGCTGTTCTGCTTCCATTACGACGCGTCGTCAGGCCGCTATGGTCCGGCCGCGTTCAATCTGATGCGGGCCGGCGGGGCGTTGACCGTGGTGCTGTTGGGCACGATGATGTCGGTCTATTGGGTCCGCGAACGACGCAAAGCCAAGCGAGCCAACCGGGAGGAGACATCGTGATGCTTTCGCAAGGCCTCACCGGGCTGTTGGCCCAGGCGGGCGACACTTTCTGGCTACCACCGCCCGACTCGACCACCGCGCCGTTGGTCGACAGCCTGTTCTATTTCCTGCTGTGGCTCTCGACGTTCTTCTTCGTGCTGATCGTCAGCCTGATGTGCCTGTTCGCATGGCGGTATCGCCGCCGGCCGGGCGTGGAACCGAGCGAATCGCCCAGTCACAACACGCCCTTGGAGATCCTTTGGAGCGTAATCCCATTGATCCTGGTGATCTTCATTTTCTACAAGGGTTTCGTCGGCTACCTCGACATGCGGCTGCCGCCGAGGGAGTCGTACGAGATCAAAGTCATCGCCCGAAAATGGGCATGGCAGTTCAAATACGCCAACGGCCACGACTCCACCGAGCTACACGTGCCGGCCGATCGGCCCGTGCGGCTGATCATGCGGAGCGAAGACGTGATCCATAGCCTGGCGATTCCCGACTTCCGCGTGAAGATGGATATCGTGCCGGGCCGATATACGAAGACCTGGTTCCGGGCGCCCAAGGCGGGCACGCATACGCTTTACTGCACCGAATACTGCGGCACGGGCCATTCGGACATGGTCACGACGGTGGTGGTCCATCCGCCGGGCGAGTTCGAGCAATGGCTGGAGGACGCGGCCCGATTTGCCGCCAACTTGACGCCCGCCCAGCGCGGCGAACGACTTTGGCGCAGCCAGGGTTGTTTCGGTTGCCACACACTCGACGGCAAGGCCAGCACCGGGCCGAGTTTCCAAGGAATCTGGGGCGAGACACACGAGTTTACCAGGGGCGCGCCCGCCGTGGTCGACGAAAACTATATCCGCCAGTCGATCCTGGACCCGCGGGCCAAGGTCCGTGCCGGGTTCAAAGACCAGATGAACTCCTACCGAGGACAACTCAGCGACGAGCAGATCGACGATATTATAGCTTTGATCAAGTCAGTGAAGTAGGTGATCTACAAAATGGGAGTGTTTTTTCCTCAGGGCAGTTTACGGTCCTTCCCGCCGAAGGCGGCATTAGGCCCGTGCTTTAGCACGGGTGGAAAGGAGCCATGACAGTTTTCCCTGGTTCGATTTTTTCCCGGCGGCTGCCTAGGCAGCCGCCGGGAAAAAATCCTGGTTGGGTGTCGCGTAAGCATTACCCGACGTAAACGTCGGGCCTATGACCGCCTACGGCGGAAAGGACCATAAATGGCCCTGTCGCGAGCGTTACCCGCAAACAAACACATCAACGCGACCAGAGCACGTTACTGAAACCACGAAACCCCCAACTCCATTCCCATGCCAACCACCGCACCGGACAACTACCTGACCCACACCCGCGGCCTTCGTTCGTGGCTGTTTACGCTCGATCACAAACGGATCGGCGTGATGTATCTGATCTCGATCCTCGTGTCGCTGGCCTTGGGCGGGTTCTTTGCCATGATGGTTCGGGGTGAACTGGCCATGCCGGGACCGACCATCCTGGGCAGCGACCCGACCACGGCCAAGAACGTCTACAACCACATGTTTACGCTGCACGGGGCGGTGATGATTTTTCTGTTCATCCTCCCGGGCATTCCCGCGGCGCTGGGGAATTTCATCTTGCCCGTGATGCTCGGCGCCAAGGACGTCGCCTTTCCGCGGCTGAATCTGTTCAGCTATTACCTGTGGGTCGGCGGGGCGATCTTCTTCGTGCTCACACTGGCCTTCGGCGGGCTGGAGACGGGCTGGACTCTCTACACGCCCTACAGCACGAGCACGACCGACTCAAACGTGTTGCTGGCCGGGCTGGGGGTGTTCGTGCTGGGGTTCAGTTCGATTTTTACGGGCCTGAACTTCGTGGTCACGATCCACACGATGCGTCCGCCGGGTATGACCTGGTTCAAGATGCCCCTGTTCGTCTGGTCGCTCTATGCCACGGCCCTGATCCAGGTGCTGGCCACGCCCGTGTTGGCCATTACCGTGCTGCTGCTGGCGGCCGAATTGGTGCTCGGCGTAGGCATCTTCGATCCGGAGTTGGGCGGCGACCCGATCCTGTTTCAGCACTTCTTCTGGTTCTATTCTCACCCGGCGGTCTACATCATGATCCTGCCGGGCATGGGCATCATGAGCGAACTGATTTCGGTCTTCAGCCGCAAGCATATTTTCGGCTACAAGTTCATCGCGTTTAGCAGCATCGCGATCGCCTTGCTGGGGTTCTTGGTCTGGGGCCATCACATGTTCGTCAGCGGCCAATCGGCCCTGGTGAGCATGATCTTCAGCGCCTTGACGTTCAGCGTCTCGATCCCCTCGGCCATCAAGGTCTTCAATTGGCTGGCTACCATGTACAAAGGTTCGATCAGCCTGGCCACGCCCATGTGCTGGGCCATGTCGTTTATCTGCATGTTCGGCATCGGCGGGCTGACCGGTCTGTTCCTGGGGGCTCTGGCGACCAACGTCGTGTTGCACGACACCTATTTCGTGGTGGCCCACTTCCATTACACGATGGTGGGCGGCACGATGGTCGCCTTTCTCGGCGGGCTGCACTACTGGTGGCCCAAGATCACCGGCCGGATGTTCAACGATCTGGTGGGCCAGATCGCCTGCCTGTGTGTTTTCCTGAGCTTCAATCTGACGTTTTTCCCCCAGTTCCTCTTAGGCACGCACGGCATGCCGCGTCGCTACTTCGACTACGAGAAGTTGCTGCCGGCGCATCCCGAGTTCGAGATGCTCCACCAACTTTCGTCCCTCGGCGCGTTTCTGATGGGGGCCGGAATGATGCTGGTCGCGGTGAACTTGATCGGCTCGCTGTTCTGGGGTCGCAAGGCGCCGGCCAATCCCTGGGGGGCAGCCACCTTGGAGTGGCAGTGCAGTTCACCCCCGCCGCACGATAACTTTCCCGAGCAACCCACGGTCAACGACCCCTACGATTTTACGAACCTCCGCTACGACCCGGATACGCAAGGATACGTCGCCACGACATGAGCGAACCTTCCTCGAACCATCCCGAGCCTGCCGGCGAGCACTCGCGGGTCCTGGCCCAGCACTTCCACTCGCACTCTCAGCAGTACGACTCGGGCAAGCTGGGGATGTGGATCTTCCTGGTGACGGAGGTCCTCTTCTTTGGCGGGCTGTTTTGTGCGTATGCCGTGTTCCGAGCGAACCGTCCCGAGATCTTCACCTACGCCCATCAGTTTCTCGACAAGAACCTCGGCGCGCTGAATACGGCCGTGCTGATCTTCAGCAGCCTGACCATGGCCTGGGGCGTGCGATGTGCCCAACGCGACCAGCGCCGCGGGCTGATCGTGTGCCTGATGTTGACGCTGCTCTGTGCGGGAACGTTCCTGGGCGTGAAGTATGTCGAGTACGAGGCCAAGTGGCAGCACGGGCTGCTCTGGGCCGCCAAGTATCATCCGACCGAGGAGGGTCACGGAGAAACGTCCCCTGAACAAGAAGGCGAGCAGCCAGCCGAAAGTCCGCGCAACGTGGGCGTTTTCTTCAGCATCTACTTCTGCATGACGGGCCTGCACGCATTGCACGTGATCGGCGGCATGATCGCGATTACGTGGCTTCTGGTTCGGGCCTGCAAGGGGCATTTCGGCAGCCACTATTTCGGGCCCGTCGATTTCGTGGGCCTCTATTGGCACGTGGTCGACATGATTTGGATCTACCTGTTCCCGTTGTTATACCTGGTCGATTAAAGGGCCGATGATGAGTTATGCCACCGATACCCGGCGCGACGCGACCATGGCCCATGTGGTGCCGGTGCGCGTGCTGTTGGCCGTCTTTGCCCTGTTGTTGGCCCTGACCTACCTGACCGTGGCGGCCGCCGGGTTCGACTTGGGCGGTTGGAGTCTGGTCGTGGCCATCGCAATCGCCACGGTCAAGGCCACGGCCGTCGCCCTCTATTTCATGCATCTGCGCTACGACCAGCCGTTCTACGCACTAGTCTTCATCACAGGAGTAGTTTTCCTGGCGATCTTCATCTCGCTAATACTCTACGACACGGTCCAATACCAAGGCGACGTAAGAAGCCTGCAAGAGACGCAGTTGTAATCGTAGGGTGGGTCGAGCAGCGAAGACCCACGCGCGAATCTCTCGCCGCCCTTCCATCCGGCGAACCGGTCACCTATAATGACCCTTTTGGCACCGTTCTTGTCGACCGAACCGGACACCATCCAATGAATTCTCGCGAACGAATCACCCGGGCGATCGAAATGACCGGGCCCGACCGGACTCCGCTGATGCACGTGACGCTTCCCGGGGCTCGCGTGCGGTACGGTGAAAAACTGGAACAGCTTTACGGCAAGTATCCGCAAGACGTGGTCGAAGTTGGCAGCGCTACGTACGGCGAGTTCGGGCCGGAGATCGATGTGCCCAGCCGCGATCCCTGGGGGAGTCTTTGGCTGCGGCACACCGACGAGCACAAGGGACAGATCACGCATTGCCCCTTGGCCGACTTCGCCGCGATGGACGACTACCAACCGCCCGACACGGCCAGCGATGAGCTTTTCGACCAGATGGTCCAGCGTATCGAAGCCAACGCGGGCGAGAAGTACACGCTGGCCGACGGCGACACGCTTTGGCAGCGGATGTACTACCTGCACGGATTCCAGGCGATCAACGAAGACATCCTGGTCGAGCCGCAGCAGAGTGCCCGGCTGCGCGATATGATTCTGGAGGTCATTCTACGGCGATTGGATCGCTTGGCCCGACTCGAAGGGCTCGATGGCGTCCACTTTCGCGACGACTGGGGGACGCAACAGGCTCTGGCGATCAGCCCTCGACTTTGGCGCACGTTCTTCAAGCCGGCCTACGCGCGAATGTTTCAGATCATCCGCGACGCCGAGAAGCACGTCTGGTTCCACAGCGACGGAGTGATCGACGAGATTATCCCGGACCTGATCGAGATCGGCGCCAACGTACTCAATCCGCAGTGCAACTGCATGGCTCGGGAAACGCTCGGCGCGTTGATTTCCGGCACGGTATGCCTCCTGGGCGACCTGGACCGCCAATGGACTTTGCCGCGCGGCACGACGGAGGACATTCGCATGGCCGTTCGCGCCGATGTCGACACCTACGGCCAGAATAATGGCGGGTTGATCCAACGCGGCGAAGTGGCCGGCGACGTACCGATCGAAAACATCGAGGCCATGCTCAACGAGATGGTCAGTTAACTATAAAGCCGCGACCGTCGGTCGCGCCCCGTAGCTGCGTTCGCCAGAACGCGGGCAACGCGAGATGACCGCACTCTGGCGAGTGCAGCTACCGACGGTAGCGCCCCGTAGCTGCGTTCGCCAGAACGCGGGCAACGCGAGATGACCGCACTCTG
>CAYYOX010000115.1:11589-12261 GCA_964473065.1 uncultured Planctomycetaceae bacterium
GCGAGTGCAGCTACCGCTGGGCGCGACCAACGGTCGCGGCTTTATAGTTGACTTGTGCCGGGGTTGCCGGTACCATCAACGGTTGTCAACGTGCGGAAAGTCGGAGGAACTGACATGAAGTGTTGTCTCGCTTGGGTCGTGTTGATCGTGTTGCTGCCGGGTTCTGTCGCCCATTCGGCCGATCCGGACTGGTACGTCAAGAAGGATACGTGGCAGGCGTCGATGCGGGCCTCGCGTAATGTGCTGGTCGCGTTGGAGTCCTCGGCAGCAAAGGCCGACGAGTTCCAGCCCTATCTCAGTGAGGTGGTCCAGGGCGGCCAGCCGGCGCAAACGGTTCGCGTACCGGTCGGCGGCCTGAAGGAACTCTACCTGATCGTCACCGGCGTGCCGGACGTCACCTGGGGGGCCGCCGATTGGGCCGACGCAAAACTGCTCGATGCGGATGGGAAAGAGACACTAGCTTGTCATCTGCCGTCGTTGAAAGTGCTGGAGGGTCGCCACTCGATCGATTGCAACCTCGACTCGGGCGTCAGCGGGCCGCTGCGGATTGCCGGCCGGCAGTTCGACCACGGCATTCACGTCTATGCCGACAGCAAACTTCGCATCGATCTGGACGGTTCTGGACAATGGTTAGAAGTCCACATCGGCATTGACGATTGGGTTGGTCAACAC
>CAYYOX010000115.1:12271-13961 GCA_964473065.1 uncultured Planctomycetaceae bacterium
GGGCATGTTCGGTTGTCGGGTTGCCGTGGCGAGGGGGGCGGGCGGCTCGGACCCGTGGAAGTTGTTGGCGCGTGAGTGCTCCTGGGAGCGGCCCCGACGGGAAATGCGTTGGGAGCAAGAAGACCTGATTTGGGAACAAGACGGCACACCCGCCGAGTTGGCCTGGCGCTATGTCGAGGCGAGCCATCGGATCAAGCCCGTGGCCGCGGGCGACGATTTACAAAAAGCCCGAGAACTGTATTACCGTTCCCGCACGATCAACGAAGCCGTCGCCCGGGCAAGATCGCTCGACTTCGAGGCCTTGCGCCTGGCAATCGTCGACCTGAGCGAGACGTATGCCGAAGAATACCCCCAAGGGCCGGAGTTTCTGTCACGATGGTCCAGCCTGCAAGAGAAACTTACCCAAGGCGATCTGGCCGACCATGAAACAATGGCTCGGCTTGTCGACGACTACGAGCAACTCCAGCGCGAGGCCCTGCTGGCCAACCCGCTGTTGGACTTCGAACAGTTGCTTCTCGTCAAGCGCATTCCAAACGGCGACCCGCGCCGCGCACTGGGGAACGGGTATTTGCACGGCGAGTACCTGGGCCTGCCGCGGCAGAGCTCGAAGTGCCACCCGGGCATCGAACGGCCCTTCGATTGGGACAACGAAATCAGCGTGCTCTCGCCGGTCGGGCCAAAGGGGAAGCTGAAAACGCTCTACCGGCCGGACGACCGACGGCTGGTGACCGACGTCGATCTGCACTTCGATGCCGAGAAGCTGCTGTTCTCGATGCCGGGCAGCCATGACCGGTGGCACGTGTTCGAGATGGGACTCGACGGCCGCGATCTGCGACAGCTTACTCCCGACGATCAGCCCGATGTGCACTTCTACGATTCCTGTTACCTACCCAACGACCGAATTGCGATGGTTTCGACCGCCCCGTTGCAGGGCGTGCCGTGCAATACGGGCGTGATCGTGGGCATGATGTACGTGATGGACGCCGACGGGCGGAACATTCGGCAGGTCTGCTTCGAGCAGGATCACAACTACTGCCCGACCGTCACGAACGACGGCCGGGTAATGTATCTGCGTTGGGACTACACCGACACGCCGCACGTCTGGAATCGGATGCTGTTTGCAATGAACCCCGACGGCACGGGCCAGACCGAACTGTACGGCAGCAATTCCTATTGGCCCAACGCGGTCTTCTACGCCCGGCCGATCCCCAATCATCCGACCAAGCTGCTCGGCATCGTCACGGGCCATCACGTGGGTCGCGTGGGTGAACTGGTGCTGTTCGACCCGGCCCAAGGTCGCCATGAGGCCGACGGCGTGGTGCAGCGGATCCCCGGCCGGGGGCAAAAGGTCGAACCGCTGATCGAGGACAAGCTGACCGAGCACAGTTGGCCCAAGTTCCTGCATCCGTATCCATTGAGTGACAAGTATTTCCTCGTCTCGTGCAAGCCGACGCCGGACGCCCTGTGGGGGATCTATTTGGTCGACATGTTCGATAACATGGTCTTGATCCGCGAAGAAGAACGGCACGCCCTGTTGGAGCCGCTACCGCTGCGAAAGACATCGCGACCGCCCGTGGTTCCGCCTAAGGCCAAGCCGAACCGCAAGGACGCCCTGGTCTACATGGCCGACATCTATGCCGGGCCCGGCTTGAAGGACGTGCCGCGCGGGACGGTCAAGCGACTGCGGGTG